>NZ_VWUO01000006.1:0-268261 GCF_008631595.1 Pantoea sp. F_5 | reverse complement strand
GTCCTGAAGGGACGTTGAAGACGACGACGTTGATAGGCCGGGTGTGTAAGCGCAGCGATGCGTTGAGCTAACCGGTACTAATGACCCGTGAGGCTTAACCTTACAACGCCAGAGGCGTTTTTGAGAGACAGATTTTCAGCGTGTGACGGATAAAATTAGCGGAAACGAAAGATTTTGCGGCGTGACAGGGCGCAGAGCGAAGACATCAGCGGGAGCATACTGAGGTATGTGACCGGTGTGGCTGAGCGATGGCAACGCGGTCATGACGTAAAAGATTCGTTTCGTGCACCAAGATTTGCCTGGCGGCTGTAGCGCGGTGGTCCCACCTGACCCCATGCCGAACTCAGAAGTGAAACGCCGTAGCGCCGATGGTAGTGTGGGGCCTCCCCATGCGAGAGTAGGGAACTGCCAGACATCAAATTTGTTCCTTTTCCTCTGACAGGGAAAATAACGGGAACAGACGGTTATCAGCCGGTTGCTGATAAGCGTGAAAGAATCGGTGGAGCGGTAGTTCAGTTGGTTAGAATACCTGCCTGTCACGCAGGGGGTCGCGGGTTCGAGCCCCGTCCGTTCCGCCACCCTATTAGGGGCGTAGTTCAATTGGTAGAGCACCGGTCTCCAAAACCGGGTGTTGGGGGTTCGAGTCCCTCCGCCCCTGCCAGAAAACGATCCTTTGCTTCGGCAAAGGATTTTTTTTTGCCTTCAGAAAGGCAAAAAAGAAGAACCAGCTAAATCTAACTGGTCTCATCTCTTCCCTTCCCTGCTTACTTCTCTGCCTGCCAATCTTTAGCTGTTTTGCCTGACCAGAATCGGGAATTTAAGCAACTGCCGGATATGCGCCTGCTGATCGCTGTTCTGCAACCAGACAGCATAGAGCGGACGAACGGCGACGGGCGTATCCGGAATCACCATCAACTCACCGTAAACACTTTGCCAGAAGTCAGGCAGGAACGCGCACGCTCCGGTGGTATGCAGCAGTTCACGGGTAACATGCGCCGACGTTGTGGTCAGTACCGGCACATCATCCGCCCCGGAAAGGTAACTCTGATGTTGATGAAAATCTGCTCCCCATTCCAGTTTAATGTAATCATATTTTTCGCGTTTCTCGCTCTGCCGGGCGCAGAACAGCGCTAGTGAGATATGACCAATCTGCTGACTGGTTAACTCATCCATCTTAGGCGCTTCAGTGGTTATCAGCAGATCCAGCTGGCGTTCATGGAGCTGCTTAACCAGCAGATGTCGTTGTGCCACGCGCGCTTCCAAATGCAGGCTTTCACGATTCTCATACAGCGTCTGTAGCCAAGGCGTCAGATAAGCCTCCCATAGCGACGCACTGGCACCGATCGAAAGCTCATGGTGCTGTTGAGTGTGAGAAACCTCCTTCTTTGCCATCATCCAGGTGCTCATCAGGCTTTCAGCATAGGGAAGCAGGCGTTCTCCAGCCGCTGTCAGACGTATGTTATTGCGATGCCGGGTAAAAAGGTTAACGCCAAGCTGATTCTCTAACTGGCGGATGCGAAAACTGACAGCAGATTGCGTAAGGTAAAGTGCTTCTGCAGCACGCCCGAAATGGCGTGTTCTGCTCACTTCCAGGAAAGTTTTCAGTAATTCCGTATCCACAGCGTTCTCCCAAAAAATGTTTGTCGTATAGATTTAAATGTTTTGTTTTACACTCTGTCAAGCCTATCTAATACTCCGCGCCATTAACAGCACGGCATTAGAAAATCAGGAGCGTGTAACATGGCGGAAAGCTTCTCAACAGAGAATCGTTTCTTTGATAACAAACATTACCCGCGTGGTTTCTCACGCCACGGTGACTTTACTATTAAAGAAGCTCAGCTTCTTGAACGCCACGGTTTCGCCTTTAATGAGCTGGATTTATCAAAGCGTGAGCCTGCAACCGAAGAAGAACGTCTGTTTATAGAAGTATGTCGTGGCGTGCGTGAGCCGCAAACGGAAGCTGAACGTGTATGGTCTAAATATATGACCCGCATTAAGCGTCCTAAGCGTTTTCATACGCTGTCCGGCGGTAAACCGCAGATGGACACCGTCGAAGACTTTACCGACAGCGACGATTAACTGAGAAGGGGCGAAAGCCCCTTTTTTACTGCAGGCTGTTATGCAGATGAATCATTAAACGATCAATTGTGCGATAACTGACAGCTTCCTGCAGATGGTGCCGGCTGATCTCTGCCTCTCCCGACAGATCGGCCACGGTACGCGCTACCTTCAAAATGCGTTGCCATGCCCGTACAGATAAACCCAGCTTTTCCAGTACTGACTCCAGCCACTCCGCATCCTCCTTAGCCGGCTGACACCAGCGCATAATCTCCGCATTGTTTAAATGCGCATTAATTTTTCCTGCACGGGTCAGCTGAATCTCCCGCGCTGCGACCACCCGATGGCGAACCCGTTCAGACGTTTCTGCTGGAGGGCGTTGACCGCTAAGCATTCCGCCCGGCAGTAGCGGTACCTCCAGCGAAAGATCAAAACGATCGAGAAAAGGGCCGGACAGCTTGCTGAGATAACGCAGCACCTGCTGAGGTGAGGTGCGGTTATGCTGTCCCTGATAATGTCCGGTTGGACTTGGATTCATTGCAGCAATCAGCTGAAATCGTGCCGGATAGGTGACTTTTGCGCGGGCACGTGAAATAGCGATGACCCCCGACTCTAATGGCTCGCGCAGAGAATCCAGCACCTTGCGATCAAATTCCGGTAACTCATCCAGAAACAGCACGCCGTTATGCGCCAGTGAGATCTCGCCGGGGCGTGGCAGCGATCCACCCCCAATTAATGCATAGAGAGATGCGCTATGGTGAGGCGACCTGAAAGGCCGGCTGCGCCATTGTCGGTGCAGAGTACTGCTATTGTTTACCAGGCTGGCGATTGCCGCGCATTCCAGAGCTTCCTGATCGGTTAAAGAAGGCATAATGCCAGGCAGACGGGTGGCAAGCATGGTTTTACCCGTGCCAGGCGGGCCAATCAGCAACAGGTTATGCCCGCCAGCTGCCGTGATCTCCAGTGCTCTGCGTCCCTGTTCCTGACCAATGATATCTGCGAGATCGTCAGCAGGCGGTTCGCCCTGATGATCAGGGGACTGAGCTGTCGGTAATGTGAGTTCATTACGCAGAAAAGTGCACACGTCGCTGAGGTGCGAGGCGACCAGCGACGATCCCTGACGGATGAGTCCGGCATCCGCCTGATTCTCAGCAGAGAGAACCAGCTGTCGTCCAGCCTGAATTGCCACCATGGCTGCCGGAATCGCGCCCTGTACACCGCACAGCGCGCCGTCGAGTGCCAGTTCACCCAGAAACTCATAGTGCGTCAGCTTGTCGGCAGGAAGCTGCTCAGAAGCGACCAGAATGGCGATCGCCATAGGTAAGTCATACCGTCCGCCCTCTTTAGGGAGGTCCGCTGGGGCCAGATTGATGGTGACCCGCTTTGCCGGAAAGGTGAAACCGCTGTTGATAATAGCGCTGCGTACCCGCTCACGCGCTTCTTTGACCGTTGTTTCTGGCAGACCTACCAGGGTTAAGGCAGGCAGGCCATTACTGATATGTGCCTCAATGGTCACCAGCGGGGCTTCTACCCCCAGTGCTGCCCGGGTCAGAACTTTTGACAATGACATACTCGCTCCTTATTGCCGTCAGTCTGGTGACTGCATCAAAGAAAAGCGAGAACATCATCAGTACGTTTCGGGCCATCGCACACCCTATCGAAAGTTGTTTCATAGCGTTTTAAAACGCTGCGCGACAGCACACAAATTCATCAAAATATCATTACGTCGCTAAAGTGATGAATAATTATCATCATGTAATTATTTCTTGTATTACAGATCGATAGGTCACGATTCCGCGCCACGCGCTAAAATAAATCTGTAAAAAAAGTTGTGCGATGGCCCCTGACTATGATAACTCTGTAGACATTACTTCGAACACGAAAAAGAATCGAACAACACATGAAAGCCCTTCTACAAGTGATTAGCCTGGTCGTGATTAGCGTGGTGGTGGTTATTAACCTACCGTGCGGGGCAACGCTTGGAGAAAGAAAGGCTTAAAAATCAAGCCTCGAATCCGAAAAAACCCCCGCACCGAAAGGTCCGGGGGTTTTTTTTCGACCCGAGGAAATATCAGTAAATCCACAAGGAACAAACAATGAACAGTAGCATAAAATTCTGTTGTTCCGGTCAGGACACAGGAGAATAGCGATGACAGGTGCACAGTGGGTAGTTCAGGCTTTACGCGCGCAGGGTGTTGATACCGTATTTGGTTACCCTGGCGGCGCCATCATGCCGGTATACGACGCGCTATACGATGGCGGCGTGGAACACCTACTGTGCCGTCATGAGCAGGGGGCGGTTATGGCCGCGATTGGCTATGCGCGATCTACCGGCAAAACCGGCGTCTGTATTGCTACCTCCGGCCCTGGCGCAACCAACCTGATCACCGGTCTGGCTGATGCCATGATGGACTCCGTGCCGATCGTTGCGGTAACAGGTCAGGTCTCGTCTGCATTTATCGGTACTGATGCTTTCCAGGAGATCGACGTGCTGGGGCTGTCCCTGGCCTGCACCAAACATAGCTTCCTGGTTGAGTCGCTGGATGAGCTGCCCGCTATTATGGCTGAAGCTTTTGCCATGGCGCAGTCAGGGCGCCCGGGGCCGGTACTGGTTGATATCCCTAAAGATATTCAGATTGCGCAGGGTGAACCCGCGCCGCATCTGGTTTCGGTGGAGGAGGAAGACTCGCTGCCGCATCATGCTATCCGCGAGTCGCGGGCAATAATGACCCAGGCCAGAAAACCGATGCTCTATGTTGGCGGAGGCGTGGGCATGGCGCAGGCGGTTCCGGCACTGCGAGCATTCGCAGAAGAAACCGGTATCCCTGCCGTTGCGACCCTGAAAGGTCTGGGCAGCGTCGATGCGCAGAGCGAGGTATATCTCGGTATGCTGGGGATGCACGGTACCAAAGCCGCTAACCTGGCCGTACAGGCGTGTGATCTGCTGATCGCGGTCGGTGCCCGTTTCGACGACCGCGTCACCGGCAAGCTGGACACCTTTGCACCGCATGCCAGCGTGATTCATCTCGATATCGACCCCGCTGAGTTAAACAAATTACGTCGCGCTCATGTCTCTCTGCAGGGCGATCTCAACGAATTGCTGCCCGCTCTGAGTCAGCCTTTGTCTATCAACGCCTGGCGCGATGAGGTACAGGCACTGAAAGCCAGCCACGCATGGCGCTACGACCATCCGGGCGAAGCGATCTATGCGCCGCTGCTGCTGAAGCAGCTTTCCGATCGCAAACCGGCCAATGCCATCGTCACCACCGACGTCGGTCAGCATCAGATGTGGACAGCGCAACATATGGCATTTGATGCGCCGGAGAACTTCATTACCTCCAGCGGCTTAGGCACCATGGGCTTTGGTTTGCCTGCTGCCATTGGCGCACAGGTTGCACGCCCGGACGATACGGTGATCTGTGTCTCGGGCGATGGCTCCATCATGATGAACATCCAGGAGCTGGGCACCATCAAGCGCGGCAAGCTGCCGGTCAAAATCGTACTGATGGATAACCAGCGTCTGGGTATGGTACGCCAGTGGCAACAGCTCTTTTTCGATGGTCGCTACAGTGAAACCAACCTGTCCGACAATCCCGATTTCCTCACGCTGGCCAGCGCATTCAACATCCCCGGCCAGCGCATTACCCGTAAAGATCAGGTCGACGCCGCCCTTGATGCTCTGCTGAACAGCGAAGGTCCTTACTTCCTGCATGTTGCAATTGATGAGCATGAAAACGTCTGGCCACTGGTACCGCCGGGTACCAGCAATGCAAACATGATGGAGAAAACCGTATGAACCAGCATCAATTGTCTATCGAAGCCCGTTTCCGCCCTGAAATATTAGAGCGCATTTTACGCGTTGTGCGTCATCGCGGTTTTCAGGTCTGTTCTATGAACATGGCCTCAGTCGCCAACGCAGAAAACATTAATATTGAAATGACCGTTGCCAGCCAGCGCTCCGTCGATTTACTGTCTTCGCAGTTAAGTAAATTGATCGACGTTGCATGCGTTCAGATTCAACAACAGACAACACAACAAATCCGCGCGTAGCCGCGAGAGGGAATAACAATGAGCACGAAGAAAGCAGACTTTATTTGGTTCAATGGCGAGATGGTTAAGTGGGAAGAGGCGAAGGTCAGCGTCATGTCCCACGCGTTGCACTACGGTACGTCGGTATTTGAAGGCGTCCGCTGCTACGACTCTCACAAAGGACCCGTTGTGTTCCGTCATCGTGAACACATGCAACGTCTGCACGACTCCGCCAAAATCTATCGTTTCCCGATTAAAAGCAGCGTTGATGAGCTGATGGAAGCGTGCCGCGAAGTCATCCGCGTGAACAAACTGAAAAGTGCTTATATCCGTCCACTGGCCTTTGTCGGCGATGTGGGCCTGGGCGTAAACCCGCCAGACGGCTTCACGACTGACGTGATCATTGCCGCCTTCCCGTGGGGCGCGTATCTGGGCGCTGAAGCGCTGGAGAATGGTATTGATGCGATGGTCTCTTCATGGAACCGCGTAGCGCCAAACACTCTGCCAACTGCTGCTAAAGCGGGTGGTAACTACCTCTCCTCACTGCTGGTGGGCAGCGAAGCCCGTCGTCATGGCTATCAGGAAGGCATCGCGCTGGATACCAATGGCCTGATTTCGGAAGGTGCAGGCGAAAACCTGTTTGAAGTTAAAGATGGCGTGCTCTTTACCCCGCCATTTACCTCTTCGGCACTGCCGGGCATCACGCGCGATGCGATCATTACGCTGGCGCGTGATATGGGCATTGAAGTGCGTGAGCAGACTCTGTCTCGTGAATCTCTCTATCTGGCTGATGAAGTCTTTATGTCTGGCACCGCGGCAGAAATCACACCAGTGCGCAGCGTTGACCGCATTCAGGTGGGCGAAGGCAAATGTGGCCCGGTCACCAAACGCATCCAGCAGGCCTTCTTTGGTCTGTTCACGGGTGAGACCGAAGACAAATGGGGCTGGTTAGATCCGGTTAACCCATAATCAGATACAGCGCGGACGTCATCTGACGTCCGCGAGCTAATTCTTACTGGAGTAAATAGAGCATGCCTAAGTACCGTTCCGCCACAACCACCCACGGCCGCAATATGGCGGGTGCCCGTGCCTTATGGCGCGCGACAGGAATGACCGATGATGATTTCGGCAAGCCGATTATCGCTGTGGTTAACTCATTCACCCAATTTGTTCCCGGCCACGTTCACCTTCGCGATCTGGGTAAACTCGTCGCTGAGCAGATTGAAGCATCAGGCGGTGTGGCTAAAGAGTTCAACACCATTGCGGTGGATGACGGTATTGCCATGGGTCATGGCGGCATGCTGTATTCACTGCCTTCGCGTGAGCTGATTGCTGACTCGGTCGAGTACATGGTTAACGCACACTGCGCCGACGCCATGGTCTGTATCTCTAACTGCGACAAAATCACCCCCGGCATGCTGATGGCGTCTCTGCGCCTCAATATCCCGGTGATTTTCGTTTCAGGCGGCCCGATGGAAGCGGGTAAAACCAAGCTTTCTGATCAGATCATCAAGCTGGACCTGGTCGATGCAATGATTCAGGGTGCCAACCCGAACGTCAGCGATGCTGACAGCGAACAGATCGAACGTTCTGCCTGTCCGACCTGCGGCTCCTGCTCCGGTATGTTCACAGCCAATTCGATGAACTGCCTGACTGAAGCACTCGGCCTGTCGCAGCCTGGCAACGGCTCCCTGCTGGCCACCCACGCCGATCGTAAAGAGCTGTTCATCAATGCCGGTAAGCGCATCGTCAGCCTGACCAAACGCTACTACGAGCAGGATGACGTTAACGTGCTGCCGCGGAACATTGCCAACAAGGCCGCCTTCGAGAACGCCATGATGCTGGATATCGCCATGGGCGGCTCCACCAATACCGTGCTGCACCTGCTGGCGGCGGCACAGGAAGGCGACATCGACTTCAATATCTCCGACATCGATCGCCTGTCACGTAAAGTGCCTCAGCTCTGTAAAGTCGCGCCAAGTACCCCGAAATACCATATGGAAGATGTGCATCGCGCGGGGGGTGTCTACGCGATTCTGGGCGAGCTGGATCGCGCAGGTCTGTTCGACAGCAGCGCGCGCAACATCCTGCAGCAGACGATGCGTGAAACGCTGGATCAGTACGACATCATGCTGACCAACGATCAGGCGGTAAAAGAGATGTTCCGTGCTGGCCCGGCGGGCATCCGTACTACCCAGGCATTCTCGCAGAGCTGCCGCTGGGACACGCTGGATGATGACCGTGCCGAGGGCTGTATCCGCACCCGCGAGAACGCGTACTCACAGGATGGCGGTCTGGCCGTTCTTTACGGCAACATCGCCGAAGATGGCTGTATCGTTAAAACGGCGGGCGTAGACAAAGAGATTCTGACCTTCACCGGTCCGGCCAAAGTCTATGAAAGCCAGGATGATGCGGTAGAAGCGATTCTGGGCGGCAAAGTCGTGGCAGGCGACGTGGTCGTGATCCGCTACGAAGGGCCAAAAGGCGGGCCGGGCATGCAGGAAATGCTCTATCCGACTACCTATCTGAAATCGATGGGACTGGGCAAAAGCTGCGCCCTGATCACCGATGGTCGTTTCTCCGGCGGTACGTCGGGCCTCTCTATCGGCCATGCTTCGCCTGAAGCGGCCAACGGCGGCACCATTGCGCTGGTCAAAGATGGCGACACTATTGAAATCGATATCCCTAACCGCGGCATCAAACTCGCTGTGCCGGATAACGAACTGCACGCGCGCCGTGAAGAGCAGCAGGCACGTGGCGATGCGGCGTATACGCCGGTCAATCGTCAGCGTGAAGTCTCCTTTGCGCTGCGTGCTTACGCATTACTCGCGACCAGTGCTGACAAAGGTGCCGTCCGCGATAAGAGCAAGCTGGGAGGCTGACAATGGCCGAGTCTCAACCGCTACCCGACGCGCCGTGCGGCGCGGAGTATCTGCGCGCAGTGCTGCGTTCACCGGTGTATGAAGTCGCACAGGTGACGCCGCTGCAGGTTATGGAAAAAATCTCATCGCGTCTTGGCAACACCATTCTGGTGAAGCGGGAAGATCGCCAGCCGGTACACAGTTTCAAGCTGCGCGGTGCCTACGCGATGATTGCCGGTCTGAACGAAGAGCAGAAAGCGCGCGGCGTGGTGACGGCATCAGCCGGCAACCACGCGCAGGGCGTGGCGCTCTCCGCGACGAAGCTGGGCATCAAGTCACTAATCGTGATGCCGCTGGCGACCGCAGACATCAAGGTTGATGCGGTGCGCGCATTTGGCGGTGAGGCTTTTCTGTTTGGGGCTAACTTTGACGAGGCGAAAGCCAAAGCGATAGAGCTCGCTGAACAGCGTGGCTATACCTTCGTGCCGCCGTTTGACCATCCGGCGGTGATTGCCGGACAGGGCACGCTGGCGATGGAGCTGTTGCAGCAGGATGCGCACCTCGACCGGGTCTTTGTCCCGGTTGGCGGCGGTGGTCTGGCAGCCGGTGTTGCCGTGCTGATTAAACAGCTGATGCCGCAAATTAAAGTGATTGCGGTGGAGTCAGAAGATTCAGCCTGTCTGAAGGCGGCGCTGGACGCCGGTCATCCGGTCGATCTGCCACGCGTCGGGCTGTTTGCCGAAGGCGTGGCGGTGAAGCGCATCGGCAGCGAGACCTTCCGGCTCTGTCAGGCCTACATCGATGACATCATCACCGTCGACAGCGATGCGATTTGCGCTGCGATGAAAGACCTGTTCGAAGATGTTCGCGCCGTGGCGGAGCCGTCTGGCGCGCTGGCGCTGGCGGGCATGAAGAAGTATATCCAGCAGCACGAGATCAAAGGCGAGCGACTGGCGCATGTCTTATCCGGTGCCAACGTCAATTTCCACGGTCTGCGTTACGTCTCCGAGCGTTGCGAGCTGGGCGAACAGCGTGAAGCGCTGCTGGCCGTCACCATTCCGGAACAGCAGGGCAGCTTCCTGCGTTTCTGTCAGACGCTGGGCGGACGTTCCATCACCGAGTTCAACTACCGCTACGCGGACGCGGACAAAGCCTGCATTTTTGTTGGTGTACGTCTGACACGTGGCGTGGAAGAGCGCAGCGAAATCATCAGCGAACTTACCCGCGGCGGTTATCAGGTGGTCGATCTCTCAGATGATGAGATGGCGAAATTGCATGTGCGTTACATGGTGGGCGGACGTCCCTCCAAGCCGCTGCGTGAACGGCTCTTCAGCTTCGAGTTTCCGGAGGCGCCTGGCGCATTGCTGAAGTTCCTGCAAACGCTGGGCACCCACTGGAATATCTCGCTGTTTCACTACCGCAGCCACGGCACCGATTATGGTCGTGTGCTGGCGGCTTTTGAGCTCGGCAGCGATGAGCCGCGTTTTGAGGAGCATCTCACCGACCTGGGTTATGACTTTCACGACGAAAGCCAGAACCCGGCGTTCCGCTTCTTCCTGTCAGGCCACTGATTACAGCTGGCTCCAGAAAGCACTGATCAGCGGCTCTCCGAGCCGCTTTTTTTGCACGCAGATACCGAGTTCGAACGGCGCAACAGACTCCACATTCTCCAGCATCAGCACGCGGTTACGCACCGGGTCCGGGCTGTTCTCCAGCACGACATCCGGCAACAGCGCAATACCGCAACCCAGCGCTACCATTGAGACTATCGCCTCATGCCCCGATACCGTGGCGTAAATCACCGGATTCGGGATGCGCTGGCGGCGGAACCAGAGATCGATACGCCGTCGTGCGGGTCCCTGCACCGGCAGGATAAACGGAATTTTTGACCAGTCGGGCTGCGGCTGGGTGGCCTGGGTGCGAACGGCACAGGGTAATGCAGGCGCAATCAGCACCAGCGGAATCAGCCCCAGTGGCATAAAATCAATGCTGGCGGGCAGGGTTTCAGGCCGTCCGGCAATCGCCAGATCGGCATCGCCTGAGTGCACTTTTTCCACCGCATCCGCAGCATCACCGGTATCCAGTTTAATTTCGACCTGTGGATGTTCGGCACGAAAGCGGTCAAGGATCGGCGGCAGATGGCTGTAGGCCGCCGTCACCGAACAGAACAGGCGCAGCTCGCCGCTGAGTGACGGACCGTTAAGATCCATCACATGGCGCAGTTGCTGATACTGCAACAGCGTCTGTTGGGCGAACTGGCGCAGACGTTCACCCGCCTCCGTCAGCGTCACGGTGCGATTATCACGCAGAAACAGCGCATGGCCGACATCGTCTTCAAGCCGCTGGATCTGGCGTGACAGTGTGGATGGGCTGACGTGCATAGCACGCGCAGTGCGCCCGAAGTGGCAGCTTTCTGCCAGATGAAGAAACAGTTTCAGATCCCGTAAATCCATGCGCGCATCGCCTGTGGTTGGTGTTGCATTTATTGCAATGTGACGTTGTTAATATATCAATTTAAGCAACAGAATTCCTGTCATATGATGGGGTCATTCGCGGCGCTGCATGATGCGCCGTTCCTGAACAAAAAAAGCAAACACAACCTTACCGGAGTACCCATGGCTAACTATTTCAACACATTGAACCTGCGCAACCAGCTGGCGCAATTAGGCAAATGTCGTTTCATGGCGCGTGATGAATTCGCGGATGGTGCCAGTTTCCTGAAAGGCAAAAAAGTCGTTATCGTTGGCTGTGGTGCGCAGGGCCTGAACCAGGGTCTGAACATGCGTGATTCTGGTCTGGATGTCGCCTATGCACTGCGTGCCGAAGCGATTGCGGAGAAACGCCCTTCATGGCGCAAAGCGACCGATAACGGTTTCAAAGTGGGTACTTACGAAGATCTGATCCCGCAGGCGGACCTGGTCGTTAACCTGACGCCAGACAAGCAGCACTCTGCTGTCGTTCAGGCTGTTCAGCCGCTGATGAAAGATGGCGCTGCACTGGGCTACTCGCACGGTTTCAACATCGTTGAAGTGGGCGAAAGCATCCGTAAAGACATCACCGTCGTCATGGTGGCACCTAAGTGCCCGGGTACTGAGGTTCGTGAAGAGTACAAACGCGGCTTTGGTGTTCCGACGCTGATCGCGGTTCACCCGGAAAACGATCCAAAAGGCGAAGGCATGGCGATCGCCAAAGCCTGGGCAGCAGCAACCGGCGGCGATCGTGCTGGCGTGCTGGAATCTTCCTTCGTGGCAGAAGTGAAATCTGACCTGATGGGTGAGCAGACCATTCTGTGTGGCATGTTGCAGGCGGGTTCACTGCTCTGCTTCGACAAGCTGGTGGCTGAAGGTACTGACCCGGCTTACGCAGAAAAACTGATTCAGTTCGGCTGGGAAACCATCACCGAGTCACTGAAGTTTGGTGGCATCACCCTGATGATGGACCGCCTCTCTAACCCGGCCAAACTGCGTGCCTATGCGCTGTCAGAGCAGCTGAAAACCATCATGGCACCGCTGTTCCAGAAGCACATGGATGACATCATCTCCGGCGAATTCTCTTCCGGCATGATGGCTGACTGGGCGAATGATGATAAAAACCTGCTGACCTGGCGTGAAGAGACCGGCCAGACCGCATTCGAGACTGCCGCACAGTATGAGGGCAAAATCGAAGAGCAGGAGTACTACGACAAAGGCGTAGTGATGGTTGCAATGGTTAAAGCGGGCGTTGAGCTGGCGTTTGAAACCATGGTCGATGCCGGCATCATCGAAGAGTCTGCTTACTACGAATCTCTGCACGAGCTGCCGCTGATTGCGAACACCATTGCCCGTAAGCGTTTGTATGAGATGAACGTGGTGATCTCCGATACTGCCGAATATGGTAACTACCTGTTCTCCTTCGCTGCGGTGCCGCTGCTGAAAGAGTTCATGACCACGCTGCAGCCAGGTGATCTGGGTAAAGCGGTTGAAGGCACGCAGGTCGACAACGCGCAGCTGCGTGACGTTAACGAAGCCGTTCGTCAGCACCCGATTGAAACCGTTGGCCGCAAGCTGCGTGGCTATATGACCGACATGAAGCGTATCGCTGTCGCGGGCTAATAACCGGCAACACAGTTTTCAGCAAAACAAACCCCGGCTTGCCGGGGTTTTTTGTTTGCTAACAATGCCTGAGAAGTTCGCTGGTGGAACGGTGCCTGCACTGCCGGCTTCGCTGTGAGACCGAGCCTGCACAGGCAACACGGTCAGATCGGAAAGGCGCTTAAGCCCAATCCCTGGCCGCTCGTCCCGCGCGATTACGCACCTCATCCCTGAGGTGCGCCCGTAAACGGGCCAACGCTTTGCGTTGTTCAAAAACGCTCCCGGCGTTTTTGTCCCAGACGCGGAACGCTTTCCTCTTCTGACCGTGTTCCCTGTGTCCTTAAGCTTCTTCATTGCTGCCAATATCACTAGCCTTTAAACGCGATTCAGCTTTTTTCGAACAGACAACTAATCCACTTAAAGCGATGGGAGCATACGCCTGTAGCAAAGCATCGCGGGCCAGGGATGGCCCGCGCTGAGCCCGCCATGGATGGCGTCTTTCGCGTCTTTGCGGAGGGCGTATGCTCCCTGAGCATGCTGGCTAATCTCAAGGCGATTGTTTTTGCCCTTTGGGCAGCACTTCTTCGCCGTTAGGGGCGATGTATATTTCCTGAATAGCCTTAGATTGACTAAACCCAACCCATAAAAAAACCCGGCATCTGCCGGGTTTCACTGACTTTCATCCAACAGGATTAAACGTCATACAACGTCTGGTGACGCGTCTCTTTACAGGCCAGCAACGCTATCAGCGTCAGCACCGCCATCGACGCCAGATACAGCCCCACCGCCTGCAGACCATAATTGGCATTCAGCCAGGTCGCGATGTAAGGCGCAACAGAGGCTCCCAGAATCGAGGAGAGATTGTAGGAGAACGAGGCACCGGTATAACGCACTTCGGTCGGGAACAATTCCGGCAGCAGCGCACCCATCGGGCCAAACGTCAGCCCCATAATGCTCAGACCCAGCAGCAGAAACGCCATCACCAGCGCCTGTGAACCGGAACCCAGCATTGCCGGGAACAGGAACGAAAACGCGATAATCATCAGCGTAATGGTAATCATCGTCTTGCGACGTCCAAAACGGTCAGCCAGCAAACCGGCAATCGGCACCATTACCCCAAAACCAATCACCGCCAGCATCAGCATCCACAACATACTGTTACGCGGAATACCCAGACCCGCTGGTGCTGGTGTGGTGCCGTAGCTCATTGAATAGACGGTCATAATATAGAACAGCGTATAGGTCGCCAGCATGATAAAGGTGCCGAGAATCGTGGCGGTCAGATGCTTGCCCAGCAGCGCCGCAATCGGCACGCGAACCTGCTTCTTCTCTTTCTGCACTTTGGCAAACACCGGACTCTCATGCAGCGACACGCGCACATACAGGCCAATCAGCACCAGCACGGCGGAGAGAATAAACGGCACGCGCCAGCCCCATTGCATAAACTGCTCATCGGTCAGCAGCCACGAAAGCAGCAGAAACGTTCCGTTCGCAAAGAAAAAGCCAATCGGCGCACCCAGTTGAGGAAACGAACCGTAAAGTGCACGCTTCTTCGCCGGAGCATTTTCCGTCGCCAGCAGCGCCGCGCCGCCCCATTCACCGCCCAGTCCCAGCCCCTGACCAAAACGTGCCAGCGCCAGCAGCAGCGGTGCCATTACGCCAATCGTCTCATAACCTGGCAGCAGACCAATCACTACGGTGGAAATACCCATGGTCAGCAGCGAGGCTACCAGCGTGGCTTTACGCCCGACGCGATCGCCAAAGTGACCAAACACGGCAGAGCCAATCGGGCGCGCGATAAAGGCGATAGCGAAAGTGGCCAGCGACTGTAGCGTGGCGACCGTAGCATCACCCTGCGGGAAGAAAATGTGCGGGAAAACAATCACTGCCGCAGTGGCATAAATATAGAAGTCGAAGAACTCGATGGCCGTACCGACCAGCGAGGCAATCACCACTTTACTGCGTGAGTTAACCGGCGTGGGATCCTGCTGTTTGTCGAGTGTGTCTGTGAGGGAGGCTTGCATAACTGTTTCTTATTTGTAAATACAGACAAAGAATCTTACGCATCTGCCAGAGCGCATTCAATGATGAAAACCCGCGCCGCGTCTGGCTTCAGAGGCCAAAAAGAGGATAATTTCTGTGGTGTGACGAATGCCGGGTGATACCGGGGGAAACCGGACGATATCTGGCGGGATACTCTAAGAAAGGGCTAAATAAAAGTGACCCCTCAGCTATTCATCCTGTTATCTGGTGAAAAAATAGCCGGGGGGTGACATTTTCCGCTGTTGTTAACGAATTACGATGCTTTGCTGCGGGATGCGCTGCCCGCTTCCGGCATCTGCGGGTCGTCTTTATATTTGGCCGTGGCGATCCACGCTGCACAGAACAGCGTCAGACGGGCGAAGAAATAGAAAAACGCCATCAGACCGAGTACAGAACCAAAGGCTGCACCGGAAGGTGAGGTCGCCAGCTTCGGCAGCGTCAGCGTCATCACAAACTTAATTACCTCAAAGCCGATTGCCGCCAGCAGGGTGCCGCGAAACAGTGCTTTCTTGCGCGGCTTATGTCGCGGCAGGATCCAGAAAATCCAGAGGAACAACAGATAGTTTGCCAGAACAGAAATCGACGTGGCAATAATGGTCAGGGCAGGCCGTAACCAGTCGATGCCATCAAGTCCCAGCGCACTCACGATGGTCGCCTGTGCAGAACCCGCTACCGAGGTCAGCGACAGGGTAATGATAAGTGCCAGCATCAGACCCGTCAGCGACAGGAAGTCGCGAATATAACGTTTCCAGATCTTCTCTTTGTCATCCGGTTTGCGTTCCCAGACGTCGCGCGACTGGGCGCGGATCGCTTCACGCAGGTTTCCCATCCAGTTAAGGCCGGAGTAGAGCGCCAGCAGTAAACCAGTGATACCCACGGTGGCACGCTGCTGAATGGCGGTATTCACCGTATTTTTCAGCGTGGTTGCCAGCGTCGGGTCACTGATGCTGCTGACGATTTTGTTGATGATATCGGTCAGCAGATCCTGATTCGATGCCAGCACAAAACCCACGGCGGCGAACGACACCATCAGAATAGGGATCAGCGATAAAAACGAGAAATAAGTAATAGCCGCGCCAAACTGGCTGCCGAGTCGGTCATTAAAGCGGTCAAGGGCGCGAATAAAGTGCGCCACCGCCGGAATCGCCTGGAACCAGGCGGCGAAGCGGGACACGCGAACAATCGATTCATCCACGGTGTGATTGCCGGTTTTAATATCGATAAGCGGCTTTTCTGGCTGCATATCCTGCGGGTTTTCCTGCTTGTCTGTCATAGACCTTCACTGTCCTGTTTATCATTAAAATCAAAGTATAGCCGCTCAGGTGACGTACTCCTGTAACACCTGACTCAGCCACTCCATAAATACCCTTACGCGACGTGCCACATTGCGCCGGTGCGGATAGAGCAGATGGATCGGCATCGGTCTGGCGGGAAAGCGATGCAGCACTTCCACCAGCTCGCCCCTTTCCAGTAATGTCTGAATCCCGGCGGCGGGTACCTGAATAATCCCCAGTCCCGCCAGGCAGGCGGCGCGGTAGGTCTCCGTACTGTTCACCGTCACCACACCGCCGGTATGAACGTAATGGCACTGCCTGCCATCAAAATATTCAAAACCCGGTGAGGCCTGGCCGAGCTGCTGGCTGTAATGCACCATCGCATGCTGCGACAGCTCTTCCAGCCGGACTGGCATGCCGAAACGCGAAAGGTAGCCGGGGCTGGCGCAGTTGATCAAGGTATGAGTACCAATTTTTCGTGCGATCAGTCCTGAATCCTTCAGCTCACCGACCCGGATGACACAGTCAAAGCCTTCCCGGATCACATCCACCTGACGGTCGCTGCTGCTCAGCTCAATTTCCACGCCCGGGTAGTGTTGCAGAAATTCCGGCAGCCTTGGAAGGATAAAACCGGTGGCCATCGCCACTGACATGTCGACCCGGAGTTTACCGCTGAGCGAGGCGGGTTCATGCTGAAACAGGCTGTCCATATCGTCAATCATCGACAACAGATCCAGGCAGCGGTCGTAATAGACCAGACCATCCTGGGTTAGTTGCACCCGGCGCGTGGTGCGATGCAGCAAACGTGTTGCCATTTGATTCTCCAGCGCCTGAATCTGTCGCGATACGCTGCCTTTGGGTATGCCTAAACTCTCTGCCGCGCGGGTAAAACTGCCCATTTCGGCCACCCGCACAAACACCTGCATTGCGTGAATTTTGTCCATGTTGTTCACCGATTGTTGTTTTTATTGAAACAGTGATGCGTATTTAACCCTGTTTATAGATCAATAATTCGCGAATATCCTTTAACCGTGTTCAATTTTTCAACAGGTGTGTGAGATGAATCAGAAAGTGGCGTTAATTACCGGTGCAAATCGCGGTTTAGGTCGCAACGGAGCCTTAAAACTGGCTGCCAGAGGCACAGATATTATTCTGACTTACCGCAGCCATGCCGATGAGGCGCAGGCGGTTGTAAAGGAAATTGAAGCACTGGGACGACGTGCCGTGGCGCTGGCGCTGGATGTTGGCCAAACCAGCCAGTTTGATCGCTTTGCCGGCGAGGTGAAAGAGGTTCTGCAACAGCAGTGGCAGCGTGAACGCTTTGACTATTTAGTGAACAACGCCGGTCACGGACACTACAAGCCGTTTACCGAGACCACCGAGGCGGAATTTGATGCACTGGTGAATGTGCATTTCAAAGGGCCTTACTTCCTGACCCAGAAGCTGCTGCCGCTGATTAACGACGGGGGGCGCATCCTGAATATCTCCAGCGGTCTGACCCGTCTGGTCTATCCTGGCTCCGCGACCTATGCGTCGATGAAAGGGGCGATGGAAGTCCTGACGCGCTATCAGGCGAAAGAGCTGGGTGAACGCCGCATTCGCGTCAATATTCTGGCACCTGGCGCGATAGAGACTGACTTTGGCGGAGGACGTGTGCGTGATACCCGTGAGCTTAACGACCAGATTGCCGGTCTGACGGCGCTGGGGCGGGTCGGACTGCCGGATGATATCGGCGACGCTATCAGCGCGATCCTGAGTGACGAAACGGGCTGGATCACCGCGCAGCGCATTGAAGCGTCAGGCGGGCAGGGAATTTAACCGCGGGCGGCGTCAGGGTAAATACCCGCTGACGCCGCCGATGTTTACAGCGTAATAGTGCCGTCGATGACGGTCACGGTAGTGCCGCCAATCCAGATGGTCTCACCGGCAAAGGTCACACTCACCCTTCCCGCGCGCTGCAGGGCCGTGCCCTGGCGAACGCGATAGGGGATGGTTTGCCCCGCCGCCGCAAAGTAACGCGCCAGGCAGGCGTTGGCGCTGCCGGTCACCGGATCTTCGGTCAGGCTGCCATTCTCTACCAGCAGACCGCGCACTTCATACTGTTCAGGCTCGTCAGCAGGCAGACGACCAAAGGGCATGATGCCCGAGACACCCGCATGCTGAATCAGACGCTGCAATTCACTGACATCGGGCTGCAGCGCCAGTACCGCTTCGGCGCTGACCATCGGTATGAGCAGCCAGCGGATCCCCATGTCCACTACCGTCGGGCTTTGTGTCAGATCGAACGCATTGCTGTTTAAGGCGTTACTCATTCGCGCATCCTGCCAGGGCATCAGCGTGGCAGCTGGCGCGGCAAATGCCAGGCCAGCGTCATCTATCTTCACCGTCACGTTACCGACGCCGCACTCCT
This sequence comes from Pantoea sp. F_5, assembly GCF_008631595.1. NCBI lineage: Bacteria > Pseudomonadati > Pseudomonadota > Gammaproteobacteria > Enterobacterales > Erwiniaceae > Pantoea > Pantoea sp. F_5. The sequence continues at coordinate 249,516 of NZ_VWUO01000006.1, read as the reverse complement.
GCACGATTTCACCCGGCGTACGGACTGGCCAGCCCGCCTCCAGCAATGCGTGGGCGGTGCCCAGCGTCGGATGACCGGCAAACGGCAGTTCCCCTTCAACGGTAAAAATACGCACCCGATAGTCCGCCTCTCTATGCTGAGGCGGCAGGACAAAGGTGGTTTCCGACAGGTTTGTCCAGCGGGCAATCGCCGCCAGCTGGCTGTCGCTTAACCCCTGAGCATCCATAATCACCGCCAGCGGATTGCCGTTAAAGGCTGATGAGGTAAACACATCGACTTGCTTAAACGCGACCTTCATTGTGACTCCTTGCTCTGGGTTCAGTGTGGCCTTTTCTCTGCCGGATGATTGCTTATAACAGCTAACAGCGTTATCAATAAGTTAAAGAATTTACCGGAGACTGTGAATGCTGACGATCCTGGGACGCGCCTCCTCAATCAACGTGCGCAAAGTATTATGGCTGTGTGACGAGCTGGACCTTGATTACCAGCGCGAAGAGTGGGGTGACGGCTTCCGTTCAACGCACCTGCCCGAATTCATGGCACTCAACCCGAATGCGATGGTGCCGGTGCTTAAAGATGATGACTTTGTAATGTGGGAATCCAACGCCATTCTGCGCTATCTGGCGAACGCCTATGGCGGTGAATGGCTTTATCCTCTGCATCCGCAGACGCGTGCGCCTGTCGATCAGTGGATGGACTGGCAATCCACCGAACTCAACACCTCATGGCGCTACGCCTTTATGTCGCTGGTGCGAAATTCACCGGCCCATCAGGACCCGCGACTGCTGGCCGCAGCCAGCAAAGGCTGGGCGCACACTATGAGCATTCTCAATCAGCAGCTGGAAAAAACCGGCCGCTACGTCGCCGGACGCAATTTTACCCTGGCAGACATTCCGATTGGCCTGGCGGTAAACCGCTGGTTTGAAACGCCGCTCGATCATCCCGACTATCCGGCGGTGCGCACCTATTATGAGCGTCTGACTGAACGTCGCGGCTACACCGTCTGGGGCCGCAACGGCACACCCTGAGCTTCGCCGCACGGCACGCCTGCCAGTTCACAGGCGATTTCACCTGCGCGTTGAATCGCCCGGGTGTAGCGCGCATCAAACGGATAGCAGCAGGAGAGACGCAGCGCATGGTTGTAGCGCTCACTCAGCGAATAGAGCGCGCCAGGCGTGACGCAAATCTGTTCCTGCAGCAGTCTGTCAAACATCTCGGTGGTATTTACGCTGCCTGGTAACTCGACCCAGAAAACAAACCCGCCGCGCGGCAGCGTGGCGCGGGTTCCCTCCGGGAAGTGACGGGCGATCAGACCGCGCGCCTCATCCAGATTAGCCGCGTAGCGACGGCGCAGCGTGCGCAGATGGTGGTCGTAACCGCCGGACGCAAGAAACTCCGCCAGCGTTTCCGAGAGCAGGGCGGATTCGGCCATCGACGATACTGCTTTCAGTCGGGCAATCGCATCATGAAAACGACCTGCGGCGGTCCAGCCAAGTCGGAAATCGGGTGCCACGGTTTTGGTAAAGCTGGTGCAGTAAATCACCCAGCCATCGCGATCAAAGGCTTTCACGGCGGGCGAGAGCGGCCAGTCGAACTGCAGTTCGTCATATAGCCCGTCTTCAATCAGCGGAACGTGGTAAGTATTCACTAACTTCGCCAGCCGCTTCTTATTCTCCAGCGACATCCCGCAGCCCAGCGGGTTCTGCACGCTGGGCATCGCAATCAGTGCCTTAATACGCTGTTCCTGAAGCAGCATCTCCAGCGCATCCAGCGACAGGCCATGTTGCGGATCGGTAGGGATTTCCAGCGCCTTCAGGCCCAGCGACGCCAGCAGGGGGAAGAGGAAGAAGTAGGTCGGTGACTCCAGCCCAACGCAGTCGCCGGGCTGTGTCACCGCCCGCAGCGCCAGCTGAAGTGCTTCCATACAGCCGTGGGTCAGGGTGATCTCATCGGCGGTGAGCGTTTGCCCGGCGTGCAGCGCCCGTCGCGCAATCTCCTCCCGTAAGCGCTCACTACCGGGCGGAAGTGCATAGCGCCCGATGATGTTGGAATGGCGGCGCAGCAGTGAGGCGGTAATCCGGGCGATGCGCGCCGCCGGAAACAGCTCGCTGTCCTGCGGGCAGGCCAGGGAAATATTGGTGTAGTCGGGATGATTCTGCGCTGCAAACACCTTATCGATCAGGTCGAGCTTACCGCTGCTGGGGTCGCGTACCCGGGCTTTATGCTGACCGTGACGGGTGACGGCAGGCAACACGCCGCGCACGTAGTAGCCCGACTGCGGACGCGCCTCTATCAGCCCGCGATCTTCCAGCATCTGCCAGGCATTCAGCACCGTATTGACGCTGACATGGTGTGACTGCGCGACGCGACGGATCGCCGGCAGGCGTTTACCCGGTTTCAGCGTGCCCTGATGGATGGCCTCAGCGAAACTGTCTGCAAGCTGCTGATAGAGCGGCTGATCGGAAGTGGGAGCAAGGGACACAGAAGCCTCCGACGTGGATGGGTACAATTGCTGTTAATGGGAACTGTAACCATAACAATAGTTATTTTGTGTCACTGTTACCATCCCTTTCTCCGCCGTAGCATAGAACGCTGTCCACTTTCAGGAGAGCCACGATGCTCGATCCCTCTTTCTTCAGTTACGTTACCGTGATGTCGATTACGCCAGGCCCGAACAACCTGTTGCTGGCGACATCCGGGGTCAATTTTGGCATGCGGCGGACCCTGCCGATGGTGTTTGGCATTCTGGTGGGCTGCGCGTTACAGACAGTGACTGCCGGGATGGCGCTGGAAGTGTTGCTGCACTGGATGGCGGCGATTCGCCTGCCGCTGACGCTGGCAGGCTGTACCTATCTGATATGGTTATCCTGGAAAATTTTTCGCGCCGGTGCGCCTGAAGCGCGAACCCGACCACAGCCAATGACGCTGGTGGGCGGTGCCTGCTTCCAGGCCATCAACCCCAAAGCCTGGCTGATGGCCACCAACGTCGCGCTGCTCTACACCGGCAGCAGCGGCGTGCTGACAGTGATGATCGGCTTTATGCTGCTCAATCTGCCCTGCATCCTGATCTGGGCTGCACTGGGCGATCGCCTGCGCAGCCATCTGCAGATTGCCTGGAAGCGTCGGCTGTTTAACAGCCTGATGGCGCTGTCGCTGGTGGCGACGACCGTCTGGATGCTGACCGACGCGCTGCTGGCCGCTTAATCGGGTGCACCGGGTGCGGTGGCGGACGGCCATTTCCAGTTCTGCACCTCCGGCAAATCTTCGCCATGTTCACGGACATAGCGATGATGCTCCGCCAGACGCTGCTGTAACTCCTCCAGCAGCTCGGGATGGGCGTCAGCCAGGCCCGGCACCCGCAGAATCGCCTCCTGCGCCAGATGATAGCGGTCAAGCTCGTTCAGCACCGTCATATCAAAAGGTGTGGTGGTGGTTCCCTCTTCATTGAAGCCGCGCACATGGAAATTGCGGTGATTGGTACGTGCATAGGTCAGGCGATGTATCAGCGCCGGATAGCCGTGGAAGGCAAAAATCACCGGCTTATCCTGGGTAAACAACGTGTCAAAGTCTGCATCAGATTTGCCATGCGGATGCTTATCCTGCGGCTGCAGGGCCAGTAAGTCGACCACGTTCACCACCCGGATGCGCAGTTCAGGCAGCATCTCGCGCAGCAGATCCACCGCTGCCATTGTCTCCATGGTCGGCACATCACCGGCACAGGCCATCACCACATCCGGCTGTTCATTCTCCGGTGTGGTACCCGCCCAGCGCCACTCGCCCATCCCTGCTTCGCAATGCGTCACGGCGCTGGCCATATCCAGCCACTGGGGCGCTGGCTGTTTGCCCGCGACAATCACATTGATGCGGTTCCAGGTGCGCAGGCAGTGATCGCCCACCCACAACAACGTATTGGCATCGGGCGGCAGATAGATGCGCACGATATCCGCTTTCTTATTGGCAACGTGATCCATAAAGCCCGGATCCTGATGGCTGTAGCCGTTGTGGTCCTGTCGCCAGACGTGGGAAGAGAGCAGATAATTCAGCGATGAAATCGGCTTACGCCAGCCCAGCTTACGCGACACTTTCAGCCACTTCGCGTGCTGGTTAAACATCGAATCGACAATGTGGATAAAGGCTTCATAGCAGTTGAACAGCCCGTGGCGGCCGGTCAGCAGATAACCTTCCAGCCAGCCCTGACACTGATGCTCACTGAGGATTTCCATCACCCTGCCATCCCGCGCCAGCTGCTCATCGTAAGGTTCGGTTCGTTCCAGCCAGGTGCGGCTGGTCACGTCGAACACCGGCGTCAGGCGGTTAGAAGCGGTTTCATCCGGGCCAAACAGGCGGAAATTATCGCGGTTACGCTGGAACAGCACGCTGAGATAGCGGCCCAGATGCTCCGTGGCCTGCGCCATCTCTGTACCTGGTTCGCTGACCTTGCAGGCAAATTCCGCCAGCGCAGGCGTATCCAGCTCGCGGCGCAGCAGGCCGCCATTGGCATAGGGTGACGCACCCATGCGTTTATCGCCTTCCGGTGCCAGCGCCTGCAGTTCCGGTTTTAAGCGACCCTGTTCATCAAACAGGTCGTCGGGCTGGTAGCTGCGCATCCACGTCTCAAGGATCTGGCGATGACCGTCATCTTCACGACAGGCCGCCACCGGCACCTGATGCGCCCGCCAGAAATCTTCCACCTTCTTACCGTCGACCGTTTTGGGGCCGGTCCAGCCTTTGGGGCTGCGCAGAATGATCATCGGCCAGCGGGGCACGTCGGTGCTGGCGTTGCCTGTGCGCGCGTCACGCTGGTAAGTGGTGATTTTAGTGAAGGCGTTATCCAGCGCTTCTGCCATTAACGGATGCATTTTTTCCGGCTCATGTCCGCTGACAAATATCGGCTCATAGCCGTAGCCGCTGAACAACTGGTGGAGATCCTCATCGCTGCTGCGACCCAGCAGCGTAGGGTTGGCAATCTTATAACCGTTAAGATGCAGAATCGGCAGCACCGCGCCGTCACGTTCAGGATTGAGGAATTTGATGCCGTGCCAGCTGGAGGCCAGCGGACCGGTCTCGGCTTCGCCGTCGCCAATCACGCACGGCACCACCAGCTCGGGATTATCGAACGCTGCACCAAAGGCATGGGAGAGCGAATAGCCCAGCTCACCGCCTTCATTAATCGAGCCCGGGGTTTCCGGCGCGGCGTGGCTGGGAATGCCGCCCGGAAACGAGAACTGCTTAAACAGGCGCTGCATGCCCGCCGCATCCTGAGAGATGTGCGGATAAATCTCGCTGTAGCTGCCCTCCAGCCAGGTATTCGCCACCATGCCGGGTCCCCCATGTCCTGGCCCGCAGATGTAGATCATATTCAGGTTCTGTTTACGGATAACACGGTTGAGATGGGCATAGATAAAATTCAGCCCTGGCGTGGTGCCCCAGTGGCCCAGCAGACGAGGTTTAATGTGCTCGGGCTTGAGCGGTTCGCGTAACAGCGGGTTATCCATCAGGTAAATTTGTCCGACGGAGAGGTAGTTTGCTGCCCGCCAGTAGCGGTCAAGCAGCGTGAATTCCGGTGAAGCAGGGGAGTAAGACATGCGGGTTCCTCCTGATCGTGCAGCTAAAAGATGCCTTAACCCTAATAGAGAATCCGCAGTACGACCAGGCAACCAGCCAATAAAAAAGGCCTCATAACCGGATTGACCCTCAAAGCTGCTCACCCGGCAGAGTCATCTTCGAACCTATCCATTTATAAAAGCGAACCGACAAGCCTGAAAATGAAAAGCCTGAGTTCGGTTGAATACCGAACCCAGGCCCTGAAGGCTCCTTAATATAAGTTGTCCAGCTTTATAGCGTTAGTCGATTAAGTAAGCATTCTTTAAGATAATATTTTAATTTTACAAGTGGCAATTTTATTTAACATATAGTTTGTAATTTATCAGGCCTATTAATACTCCTGTTATCACTATTTTCATTGAGTCTTTTATCGTTAGTGAACCGTTAATAAAATAGTCAATTAAAAATAATGCTAAAATGATTAGTAGCGTATTAAAAAAAACTCTCTGTACCGATTTCATTACCACCAGCAGGTTAGTCCGTAAGTGAAAGCCGCGCCTGTCGCACCCGTAGCTGCTCCGGCAATCCATCCTGGCACCAGTCCGATGCCAGGAACCATTACTGCACCGCTCATCGAGCCCAGCACGCCAGAGGCTATTGCAGATTGAAACATATCTGTAGTTAAATCTTTTACATTACATTGATTAAACTTCGCAGTCATAACCTGAGCAATCTCCAGATTAACAGCTAATCTGTAAGATTCTGCTCCGGCACCAGAGACATATTTTACTTCTAAAGTATTTAATCCTTTCATGAAAAATCCTTTTTTAAATAATGAGCCTGGAGAAAATAACAAAAGGACATATTACTTAATGTGATGTAAAGCTCATATTTTTATCGTAATTTTACGATTAGCAGACAGCCAAATTTATAGTACATGGAGTGATGCAAAGTATATCGCGGATCTGAGACTGCACGGAAATTATTATTCAGGCACACAGCATCTGCACGCTGGACTCGGCGTATTTATACCGTAATCAGTTTAAATGAATTGATAAGGTGAAGCGGGCGATCTACGAATAGGTTCATGATGAAATAACGCGCGGATAAGCCTGAAACGGAAAGGCCTGGGTCCGGTCAGGTACCGGACCCAGGCCCTGAAATAGGCTTAATATAAACTGCCCGGATTGCTGGAGCAGTTCAGATGTGAAGCCTTCTGTTCTTCAGTGGCAAATTACTTACCGACGACGAACGCGGTTTCCCGTCCTTCATCGTTGGCCGCCATCGGGGTGACCGGCGAGTAATCGAGATGCAGAATGCGGCTGGTTTCAGCTAACACTTTCTCTGTCAGCGCCACGTCGCCGTTCAGTTTGCGACCCCAGGAAGGGATCACCGCACGGATTTTGTTCTGCCATTCCGGCGAAGCCATCTGCTCAGGACAGACTTTGTGCAGCAGCTCCAGCATGATCGGTGCCGCGGTAGATGCGCCTGGCGAGGCACCCAGCAGCGCTGAAATCGTGCCATCCTGTGAAGCGACCACTTCGGTGCCCAGACGCAACACCGCGCCCTCTTTCTCATCTTTCTTGATGATCTGCACACGCTGACCGGCAGTGACTAAGCGCCAGTCTTCCTGCTTCGCCTGCGGCACATAGGCGCGCAGGGCGTCCATCCGGTCGCGATCGCTTTGCAGTACCTGATCCATCAGGTATTTCACCAGGTCAAAACTTTTCAGTCCCACCTTCACCATCGGCAGCATATTGCTGCTGTTCAGCGAGGTGAACATATCCATCAGCGAACCCTGCTTCAGGAACTTAGTCGAGAAGGTGGCGAACGGGCCAAACAGCAATACCTGCTTGCCATCCAGTACGCGGGTGTCGACGTGCGGCACAGACATCGGCGGCGCACCGACGCTGGCTTTACCGTAGACCTTCGCCATGTGCTGCGCGACGACCTGCGGATTTTCTGTGACCAGGAATGAACCGCCCACCGGGAATCCGGCGTAGCCGTTGGCTTCCGGGATACCAGCTTTCTGCAACAGCGGTAACGCCGCGCCGCCCGCACCGATAAAGATTTTGCCTGCCGTCAGTGTGCGACGCGTGCCGCTGTTCAGACACTGCAGGGTGACCTGCCAGCGACCATCAGCGAGCTGCTTCAGCTCGCGCACTTCCTGGCGCAGACGTAGCTGGAAATTCGATTTCTTCTGTAACGCGGCGATCAGCTGACGGGTAATTTCACCGAAGTTCACATCGGTGCCCATCTCCGTCCAGGTCGCGGCCACCTTCTGGCTGCGGTCACGGCCATTCATCACCAGCGGGATCCAGCGAGCAATCTGCTGCGGATCTTCCGAGTAAGCCATGCCACGAAACAGAGTGCTCTTCTGCAGCGCACTGAAGCGCTTGCGCAGGAACTCGACATTGTCGTCACCCCAGACAAAGCTCATGTGTGGCGTGCTGTGAATAAAGCTTTCAGGGTTGCGCAGGTTGCCTTTCTGGACCTGATAAGCCCAGAACTGGCGTGAAATCTGGAACGATTCATTAATCGTTACCGCTTTGGAGATGTCGATGCTGCCATCCGCCTGCTGAGGCGTATAGTTCAGCTCCGCCAGCGCCGCATGACCGGTGCCCGCATTATTCCAGCCGTTGGATGACTCTTCGGCCACGCTATCGAGCCGCTCCACCATCTCGATGGACCAGTCCGGCTCTAAGTCCTGCAGCCATGCACCGAGGGTAGCGCTCATCACACCTGCGCCAATCAGCAGCACGTCAACGTCTTTACGCTCCTGCGCGGTAGTAGTGGTGTCCTTTGCCATGGCACTCATCGCGAGCGCAAGGTTTACAGCTGAATTGCACATGAGGCGACATCTCCTCTTCTGTTGACCTGAAGCCCAACAGTTTCGCAGGCGAAATAGTCACGCTTCTTTCGAGCGCGTTGCGCTATTTCTCAAAGGTTAAGTCTCAGGTAAAGGGTTAAGCGGTGATAACGCGTTAACTGAACGTTATGCTTAGTCATCCGAATATAACATTCTCGCATCTGAATTAAACATTTGTTTATTTTTTAAATGCAGAAATGATTCAGCATAAGAATTAATCATCACGGAGAGTGGCGTATTAGCGGTTTTTTAGAGAGAAGTCAGTGAGTTAACCTAAAATGTATGTTGCGAAAAAGCCCCATGCTGGTGCAGGGTCGGAAAGGATATGAACAGTGCGGAATTATTTAATTAGCTGAAATTTAGCGATTTATTATGCAGGAAGGAATAACAGGAATCGGGTCAGGAGGGCCTGAAAAGCTGCTCGTGTAAAAATAATGTTACATTTTTGTGAGTCCGAAAATGCGTGCACGCCGGTGCACGCATCGGATTCACTTATGACTGATTTGCACTGGCAGGCAGCTTTTTCAGACTTACCGCCATGCGGTTATAGGTGTTCATCAGGCCAATTGCGATGTTCAGATCGACAATCTCTTTCTCGCTAAACTGCGCTTTTAATGTGTCATAGCAGGCATCCGGCGCGCCCTGTTGAGCAATCAGCGTCAGGCATTCAGCCCAGTGCAGGGCCGCCTTCTCTTTATCACTGAACAGCGTGCCGGATTCGTGCCAGACCTGGGTCAATACGATCTTATCCCAGCCCATACCCGATTTATTCAGCGCTTTGGTATGTAAATCAATGCAGTAAGCGCAGCCGTTAATCTGCGATATGCGCAGGAACAGCAGTTCCAGTAAAGTGAGCGGCAGATCGGTTTGCGCCAGATAACTGTATACGCCGCCCAGCGCTTTCATGCCTGCCGGTGCTGCACTGTGGAAATCGATACGTTCGCTCATCTTGTTGCCTCATTCAGGGTTAATGAGGCGATTTTCGGCCTTTCAATGGAGCAGATAAAGTGCCAAAAAATGAGAGTCTGACTGGTCCATCGCCGCTTTCCACGGTGACACTCCAGCGCGGTACGTCACGCGGCCTCAGCGAACAGCTACGCCAGTTGATTGAACAGGCGATTGGGGAAGGGCGCTTACAGCCCGGTGCGCGTCTGCCCTCCTGTCGCGATCTGGCGGCGCAGCTCGGCGTGGCGCGCGGCACGGTACGAGCCAGCTATAACATGCTGGTCGATGGTCAGTTTCTGCAGGCCAGAGGCGCGGCGGGCACCTTCGTCAGCGCACTACCGCCCTTGAAATCGGCCATCGCCAGTGCGGAACGCCAGCTGCTGGCGGGCATAGAGGAGGCTGAAGTGCCTCCGCTGACCTTTCAGATGGGCATTCCGGCCAGTGATGCGTTCCCGATTAAAGTCTGGCTGCGCATTCTGCAGCGTCAGACGCGCATGCAGGTCAGCAGACCAGCCTGTTATCCCGATCCGCGCGGCAGCCTGGCGCTGCGTCAGGCGCTGGTAGCCTATCTGTCGGTGGCTCGCGGTCTGCGCTGTCAGGCGGACCAGATCATTATTACCAGCGGCTATGCGGGCGCGATGGGTCTGATTGGCCTGGCGATGGATTTTCAGGGCAAAACGGCCTGGCTGGAAGATCCCGGATTCTGGGTGGCGCGTCGCGCGGTTGACGCGCTGCGCGTTACGCCCGTTGCCGTGCCGGTTGATGCTGAAGGGTTACAGGTGGAGGCCGGTATTGCCCGCGCGCCGGATGCCGCTTTCGCGCTGGTCACGCCGGGACAGCAGGCGCCGCCTGGCATGACCATGAGCCTGGCGCGCCGCCATGCATTGCTGAGCTGGGCCAGTCGCGAGCAGCGCTGGATTATCGAAGATGACTATCTCGGCGAGCTTCAGCCCGGTCATCGTGCGGCTCCGGCACTGGCCGCGCTCGACAGCGAGGGACGCGTGTTGCACATAGGTACCTTCAGTAAGACGCTGACGCCGCAACTGCGGCTTGGTTTTATTGTGGTTCCGACGGCGCTGACGGCCCGCTTCGGCGAGGTGTGTGCACTACTTGCGCCAGCCTCTTCGGGATTGCTGCACAATGCGGTAGCGGAGTTTTTGCGGGAAGGTCACTTTATGCGGCATCTGCGGCGCATGAAGCGCCTTTATCAGGAGCGGTTGGAGCAGATGATCGCGGCGCTCCATCCTCACTTCCCCGACCTGCAACGCGCCGGGCTGGCGGTGATTGTCCGCTTACCCGCCGGTACGCCGGATGAGATGATTGCGCAGCAGGCAGCAAAGTGGGGCATGGCACCGTCGCCGCTGTCGATCTGGTATCAGCAGGCCGAGCAGTGCGGTGCGGGCCTGGTACTGGGTGCGGCACATCTGCCGCGTGAAGGTTATGCGCGTAGCGCCGAACGGCTAAAAGCGCTGGTCGATGCGCAGGCGGTCAGCTCCTGAACCAGCGACGCCAGACAAAGCGGATCACAAAAAACTCCAGTGCGCCGAGCACTAAAAACCAGGCGCAAAACACCACCGTGTAGAGCTGATTCAGATCCTGTAAATGGAACATCTGCAACAGATGCTGCGCCACCGTTACGCTAAAAGCGGGCGCGGGCAGCAGCAGCGCCGAAAGAAAGCCCAGCAGCAAAATGCCACCCGGCACGATCAACGTCTCATAAGGGTTATTCATAACCGGTTTCCCAAATTCATCAGCCCGGCATTTTCCGGTAATCGGCGACAGGGTTCAATGGCGGCGTGTGGTAATGCCTGCATCCGGGGCGTTGCACGGTTAAATAAATGGTCAGAAAATGCTTTGCTACCATCGACTTAGCGCCATTCATAGCGAATGATAAGAGTTATAGCCTTTGCTATACTTAAATCCCTGATTTTACTGTCTTTTTATCTTCAGGTTTGCGTGGTAGACTGCGCCCACTTTTTCATAACTGAACACTTTGTGTGGTGAATTTAGCGTGAATTGCCGCTTTTTCGCCCCAGGTGAATAAATCATGACCTTTATTGCCACTTTAATTCTTGCGCTGGGTATGTCGATGGACGCGTTTGCCGCTGCGCTGGGCAAAGGTGCCACACTGCATCGTCCTGGTTTTAAAGAAGCGCTGCGTACCGGTCTGATTTTTGGCTCTATTGAAGCGCTGACTCCACTGATTGGCTGGGCGCTTGGCCTGGCCGCCAGCCGTTACATCATGGCGTGGGATCACTGGGTTGCCTTCAGCCTGCTGGCGTTCCTGGGTGGCCGTATGATGATGGAAGGTTTCCGTAAGACAGCCGCCACCGAACCCTGCGAAGCCCCGCAAAGCCACGGCTTTATGGTACTGGCAACCACCGCCGTCGCGACCAGCCTGGATGCGCTGGCGGTCGGTGTCGGACTGGCTTTCCTGCAGGTGAACATCATCACCACCGCGCTGACCATTGGTGCTGCTACCACGGTAATGGCGACCACAGGCGTCTTAGTCGGGCGCTTTATTGGTCCGGTGCTGGGCAAGTGGGCGGAAGTGCTGGGCGGCGTCGTGTTAATCGCCGTTGGCTCCACCATTCTGTTGCAACATCTTGGCTACACCGCCTAGTGCTTTTGCACATAAAAGCGGCATTTTTGTGATCTGGTTCAAATTTATTTGCTGTTAAAACGCACAGGCGATATACTTTTTCAGTATATCTTCAACTAAATTTGAATCAGGTATTCCATGAAACGCATTCTTAAACACGTATTTCGCGCTTACGTTGAGACGTTTAAACATGTACCACCGGGTGCCATGTACTAAGCACTCCGCAAGAAACCCTCGATAATCGCGGTCAGGGATCGACCTGTGATTATCACTTTTTGCTTTCGCTGAGTTAAACCTACGCTTTTTCACTTCCTGTGCGTCCGTTCTGCTACTGCCACTCTTGTCGTTTTCCCGCTATAAGCGCTTTCGGGCGATGAAATGACCCCTTTTTTGCCTCCGTGCATTATGGATTGGCAGTGATCTCATGTATGTCTGATTTTTGAGGCTCTTTTAGTGGCTAATGATGTTTATTGCAATCAACGGCAGTGAATTTGGTAAAGACCGTGCAGGCGTATATTATCTCGCACCGCATTCTTTCGAATGGGAGAGCATGGGTACTCACTATTCAGATTTTTTGCGCTGGGCTTTTAGTGGCAATTTGAGTCTTTTCTGTCAAAAAGTACGATGGGATAACTGGCGAAATGAAATATCTTCCCTGAGTGGTCAATCGGTTTACTCTTTTTTAATCCATCATTCTGCCGAATAATAATCAGCTTTCAATCTGCCAGTGCAACAGAGACTAAACCCTTATCTTCAATAGCAACGCACTTTCCCTTTTTACTATTAGATGGGTGAGTGCGACATTACGAATCCTTCCGGCGGAGGCTGTTCTTGCTGACCTCATCAGATCTCATCAAATGAAACCCGATAACGCTTGCTGGGAAGTTCCGGGCTTGCAATAGAACCCTATGGAATAGAAAATCAAGGCTACACAAATGCACCCCGGCACAGTCAATGTCGCCCTTCTCTTAATAATCTGATATACAGAACCGTAACACGTTAAAATTCTGGATAAAAATATGAAAGTTAGCGAAGACAACCTCTTGCGTTCAGGTTTCACGCCTCGTGAATTGGGTAAAATTAAGAGTAACACTCAGCGTTTTGGCGATACCCTGAATGAAGCCATTGGCGATCTTGCAAGGCGGTTTATCATCGCCACCGGTTGCATTAGCTTCTGTCTGGCCGTATTCGTGCTGCTGCTCGCTTTTGGCTCCTCAGAGTCAATTTTTTCCGGTGGTATAGGACTTGCGTGCGGGGCGGTGATTGCTGCATTTTCCCAGCCGCCGGTAATAGCTTACAAAGCATGGCGTTACACTCGATCTCAACGGGTTTGAGCGCTGCTCTCACTGTTGTTGATCAGTTCAAAGATGACTCTGCCCTTAATACCATAGTCAATGATCTTCATGGTCAGTTCCGTCCTGTTCATCGTTTCAACTTTACGGAAATAATCTGTAGGCAGCCACCGGAATAGTTTCCACGCCTCGGGCTTGCGCATGGCACCGGTAATGCCATACACGCTTGAGACCAGCGTTGCGGCCTTATAAGTCGCCAGGCCCGTTTCAGGAGTAAAACCCATAAATTTTGCCGCTTCCATTGAGCTATCAGCAAAAATTCCTTCTGAATGTGCACTATCACCATAACGCAGATGGCTGGCTTCCCTGGTAATGCCATTGATGCCATCAACAAATAGCGTGGCACCAGCTAACATGCCGACTGGATTCATTGACGCTACCATACCTACCCCACCAACAATCGTCAGGCCAGACAACACGATGTTTACCGCTGAAATGACATATCCGACAATTTTGTTATTCTCTCGAATAAATTCCACTTTGGCATACAACCTGGCAACCTCTGTACGGAGAAGACGATCCTGCTCGTGAAGGCTTTCAGTTTCGGCTCGCAGCGTATTGATGCAGACCATACACTCTTCGTCTGTTCTGGCCCGGCGGGCCACAGCAAACTGGTCTTCAATAACTTTTTTAATTTCCTCAACGAATTGAATGCGTGAAAGCCCGTGATTCAGATGAAATGAAGCAACACGATTCGCTACATTTACAAGTTTACGAGCCTCAAGATTAACCATCGTTTCTGCCCATGCCTGGTTTCGTCCACCTGAGCGCATCATTCACAGCAGAGCTGCATCCATTTTCATCTCTCCGTGCTGGTGTTGATTCATACAGGAACCCGATCCTGTAGTTCAGCTTATTCGCTGAAGATGCTTCTATTAACTGAATAGGTAATGTATCGGTCTTTTTCCAATGAAATTTTCCAGTTGTCCAGCGGGGTAAGCAAGTTCAACATATATTTTAAGTAATGTTTCTTTAATCACGCCAAATTTAGCAGTTAAATAATGGCGCTTCTCTGTTTGCCACACTCTTTTTAACCGGTTGGCGCAACAAAGTAATTCGTCTAAAAAATTCTATTTAGTTAACTTTAATGAAGGGGTAATGATGTGTAAACAGTTTTACTCATTCGGCAGAATAGTAAACTACTTTGAGATAGAAATTCAGGCACTTTAAGCGGCGTTGTAAGCAGGCCAGTAATGTTTTGAGAGAGTTCCCCCTGTGTTTGTTACGTAGCGAAATTCGGAATGCCGTACTTACCTTCCCCCCAACCCACCATTAACCCGCCGCCAACCCGATCCCGTCCTACACTAAATTATTCTCCCCAAATCAGGAGCAGCGGATGATCCAGAAGCATCAACGAAAACAAGCAGCGATTGTGGCAGGCGTGGGATTAGGTGTGGCAGCTACGCTTTGGGGTATGAAACGCTGGCAACAGCTGAAGCAGACACCGCCAGTGTCGTCGCGCAGTCATCACGCCGGGCTGGCGGGTTACTTTCAGCAGGTGGGCGACTGGCGCATGTTTACCCGCGTCACGCCTAATGAAGATCGGGGACTGCCGGTAGTGCTGGTTCACGGTCTGGTGATGTCGGGCCGGGCGATGGAGCCGCTGGCGCTGGCGCTGGCGCTGGGCCGCGACTATCACGTACTGGTGCCGGATTTGCCGGGGTTTGGGGCCAGTGCGCTGCCTGCTTCTGCGCCGATTATGTCCGTGGATGAGCAGGCTGACGCGCTCTGGCTCTGGCTACAGCACAACGGGTTTGAGCGTGCCATCTGGGTCGGGAACTCGTTTGGGTGTCAGATTCTGGCGGCACTGGCGGTGAAATATCCGCAGGCGGTGGCGGGGCTGGTGTTGCAGGGGCCGACGGTTGATCGTCATGCCCGCAGCCTGCCGCGTCAGCTGTGGCGCAGCTGGCGTAATGGCCGCCTGGAAACGCGCCGTCCGCCGGGGCCGCTGGCCCGTATCGATTACGCTAAAGCGGGGCTATGGCGCGCCTTTGGCACGATGCGCGCCATGATGCGCGATCGCATCGAACATCGTCTGACTTACATCACTGCGCCGACGCTGCTGCTGCGCGGCTCGCGCGATCCCATCTGTCGGGCGCGCTGGCTGGATGAGCTTGCTGCCCTGATGCCGCACAGCGAACGCCTGACGCTGCGAGACGGCACCCATACGCTGCACTACGTCTATCCGTGGAGTTTCTGCAACGCCATTCGCCCGTTTCTGGCGCGTATTCAGCAGGAGAATGAGCATGAGTAAACCGCCCAAGGGCATCGCCCGTTTTGACTCTGCCGCCGCCATGCTGCTGGCGCTGGCGAATGCGCTCCACGATCGACCTTTTGCCAGCCCAAGCCAGTCACCGACGCTCGACCGGCTGCTACCCTCCTTGAACCGTCTGCCGACCGGGCTGCGCGAGTGGGGCTATGCGCTGGGCGGCATGGCCGAAGGCATCAGCCTGCGTCAGGCGGGCGAGCTGGATGTGGAAGGCATCGCAGAATGGATGGTCAGCGAGTACCCGCAGCAGGATTATCCGGCGGCGTTTATCGGCTCGTCGAACGGCGCGCTGGTGCATCTGGCGTCGGCGATGGGCGTGCCCTGGCTGCCGCAGACCTTTCTCTGTCCGGTGCGGGCGACCAACAGCGATCCTGATGATGCGATGGCGAGCTTTGAGCAGGGTAAAGAGATAGCCGCTGCACTGCTGGCCGCCTGGCCGCGGCTGGCGGTACACCATATGCATGACCCGAATCAGGATCGCTTGATGCTCGACCAGATGCGCTATTTCCGGTTAAAACTGCGCGAACTACCGCTGGCTTTCAATGAATTCCTGATGGGGAGCCTGCCCGCGGGTTCAACGCTGTTTATCAACCACTGCACCCGCCAGTGGCCGGTGACACGCACCAGCGATCGCTCGTTCTTTCAGTTTGGCGCGCTCGGTGGCGCAACCGAAAAAGAGTATTTGCAGGGCGGCCCGCGGGTAGCGGAATATCTGGCGCGTTACGGCATTGACCGCGAGCGCTGGACGCCGCCTGACATCACCGACCACGTACCGGAAGCGGAGTGGGGCCTGGATGGTTATCTGATTTCCCCACTGAAAAAACTGGCGGCGGCGCAGAACTGGAAACTGATGGAGATTCGTTACGAAGACCCGGAAGCGATGAGTTATGTGGTGGCGGAGATTTATCGCGACTGGTATCTGGCGGCGGGTATTTTACCGACCCGGCTGACGGTGGACAGTTTCCTGCTGATGGATCCCTGGTGTACGCAGCAGCAGCAGGCGATTCCGTTCTGGCTGGTATTCTGTACCGAACCGTCCGCAGCGGCGCTGCAACGCTTCCTGGAAAAACAGCCGCCGTTCCGCAACATCGACATGATGCTCTTTTCTCACGGTACTGACAGCATCGGGCTGGCGGATATTGATCGCTGGCAGGCACTGTTGTCCCATGCGCGTGACGAGGGGGCATTGATTGGGGTGGATGAAGAACGGTTCCCGCGTGATTTCGCGACGTTTGCCCGCTTCGACTCGGCGCTGCGTGAACGGGCACCGCTGTTGCCACCACCGCCTCCTCTGAGTACAGAGAAGGTGATGGCGGGTATTAAACGCTACGGTGCGAAATATGGCGTCACCCTGACGGCGCTGACGTAGCCGCCGTCAGCCGTGCTTATTCGCCGTCGGTAATCGGCTGGCGCACCAGCAGCAGGTAGGCGAGTGCGCCAGCCAGCGTCACACAGGCGCAAATCATCAGCGCCAGGCTGAACGATTTGGTGGTGTCGAGCACCCAGCCGGTGATGACGGGCGCGAACGAGGCGAAGATAAAGCTGGCGAAGTTCTGAATGCTGCCGACCGAGGCGGTCATGCGGGCGGTGACGTTGGCGTGGATCAGTCCCCAGCACGACGTTCCGGCAAAGTGGATGCAGAACAGCGCCATCCCGATCAGCGTCACGGCGCTGGTGGTATCGGTCGCGCGGGTCACTACCGCAGTAAACCCGGCGGACAGCAGCATCCCGCTGACGATGCAGACTTTACGGGTTTTCACCGCGTTAAAGCCACGACGCACCAGTGAATCAACCACATAGCCATTCAGCAGCATGCCCGCCGCCCCAAACAGGAACGGAATCGCCGCCAGCAGGCCGGTACTTTTCAAATCGAGATGATAGGTCGACTGCAGATAGCCCGGCAGCCAGGCGATGTAGAGCCACGCAGTGTAGTTGATGCCGCTGAAGCCAATCATCATGCCCCACATGGTGCGCTGCTTAAACAGGCCGCGCCACTCTTTGAAGCTGATCGGCTCTTTACGCGACGCCACGCTGCCCGCCTGCAGATAGTGGATCTCTTCGGCGCTCAGGGTGTTGTTGTCGCGGTCGCGGTAGATCATATACCAGCCGATCGCGAGGAACATGCCGAGGATACCGATGGTGACAAACATGCCGCGCCAGCCCATCACCAGCATCATCGCCGCCAGAATGGGCGGTGCTACGGACAGTCCAATCATCGACGCCGCATTGAACATCCCCATCGGCATGCCGCGATCTTTAATGTTGAACCAGTCGTTGATGACTTTCACGCCGCACGGGTTCATCGGCGCTTCACCTATGCCGAGGCCGATACGCACCAGCACGAACTGGGTGAAGTTATGCACCAGACCAGAAGCCGCCTGGAACAGCGACCAGATAAACATGCCGATACCGAGCATAATGCGCGGCCCTTTACGATCCAGCAGCGCACCGCACGGCAGCTGCGCCAGGCCATACGCCAGTGAAAAAGCAGAGAGCAGGAGGCCGATTTCAGTGGCGCTCAGCCCCATCTCGTCGCGTATGGTCATATTCGCCACCGACAGCGAGCTGCGATCCAGATAGTTGATGATGGCGGCGAACAGCAGCAGCAGCATCGCCGTGATCTGCACCTTACGGATGCGCGGTGAACGCACTACGTCGCTGCGCATCGGTACGAAATCCTGGCCTGGTGGCGTGTCGCCGGTCACGCTCTCACGGCCGGTTACTGAACTCTTTTCCATTGCACTCTCCCGAAACTGGGTACTTATCGTTATGGTGAGAAGGGGTCTGCGCGCAGCGGCAAAAGGCCGCCGTGACGTTGCAGTCGAGACTACGAGCAAAGGGTTAAGGATGTTGCAAAGATGTTTCTGAATCGTGCGGGAGCTAATGCTTTGTGGTTTTTAATCGGTTTTTAATTGTACTGACCGATTGAGCGCACCATTGAGGTTTTGGCGGTCGCCAGATGGTTATGTAAGGCACAGAGCGCATCGATATCCTGACGACCAATCAGCGCGGTGAGAATGGCCATATGCTCCTCCAGCGCCACAATATTGCGCTGCTTGAGATCGCTCTCATCCCACTGATAATGCGAGTGAAAGATCACCGAGATAATCTCCAGTGACTGATTAAAAAACGGGTTGTTGGCCGCGGATAAAATCAGCGAATGCATCTGGCGGTCCAGCGCGGCAAAGTGGCGATAATTACTGGCAATGGTGTCACGCATTGATCGATGACGATCCAGCAGATCCCGCGCCTGCACCCAGCGCTCATCGCTGGCGGGAAGATTGAGGAAGCGGCTCAGGGCGTGGGTTTCCAGCATCTCGCGCAGCTCAAACAGCTTCTCGGCGTAATCCTGCGTAAACTTCTTCATCCGCCACTGGCCGCGTTTCACCGGCTCCAGCAGGTCATAGCGCATAAAGCGCAGCAGAAACTCGCGTACCACTACCGGACTGACCTTCACCTGCTGCGCCAGTTGCAGCTCGCTGAAGGTGTCGCCTGGCACCAGCTGCCGCTGATTAATCATATTAAAAAACATCTGCTCGAAGTGGCTGGCCTGCTGCTCAATCGGCGGCGTTAAGGCGCTAAAGCCGTCATCATCGCGCGGTTCACGTACGATAACGTAAGTCTGATCGACTTTATCCAGCACGCCGCACTGATGCAGATAGTGCAGGGTATGACGCACCGTGGTGCGGCTGATATTGAACATCTCGGCCAGCGCCGCCTGCGGCGGCAATGGTGAACAGATGTGGCGCTGAGCAATGCTCTCCAGCATCTGGTTGATCACGTTCTGACGCAAATTCTGGCTGCGGCTCATCTCACTCTCCGGTTTTTTATGCATTAAAAACCATTCAAAGCCCAAAAAAATCGCCGTGCTTCACACTTCCCGCAAACGAACGCCGCGCGGCGAGCAGGATTCGCCATAACTGCCAGCAGGACAACCGGAGAATCACCATGACAACAATGAAAGCACTGCTCATCGCTGAACCACGTAAGATGGTCTGGGCGACTCGCGACACCCCAACGCCTGCCGCGGGCGAGGCGCTGATTAAAATCCTTACCGCCGGGATCTGCGGCACTGATATCCACGCCTGGTCCGGCAATCAGCCGTTCTTCAGCTATCCACGGGTGCTGGGCCATGAAATCTGTGCGGAAGTGGTGGCGCTGGGCAGTGGCGCTGAGGGCTTTCAGCCGGGCCAGCGGGTAGCATTGATGCCCTACATCTCCTGCCTGCGCTGCGACGCCTGCCAGAGCGGCAAAACCAACTGCTGTGAGCAGATCTCGGTGATTGGTGTGCATCAGGATGGCGGTTTCTGCGACTATCTAAGCGTACCGGTCAGCACCCTGCTGGCGGTAGATGAGGTGGCACCGGAAGCAGCCGCGCTGATTGAGCCGTTTGCCATCAGCGCTCATGCGGTGCGGCGTTCCGGAATCGGGGCGGATGAGCAGGTGCTGGTAGTGGGTGCCGGGCCGATTGGACTGGGTGTCGCCGCTATTGCCGCCGCCAGCGGCGCACAGGTGGTCGTCGCGGATACCAGCGAATTCCGTCGCCAGCATGTTGCGGACCAGCTCGGGCTGGCGGCACTGAATCCGGCTGATGAGGCGTTCGATACTGCGTTGCGCGAGCAGTTTGGTGGCCGTCTGGCACTGAAAGTGATCGACGCCACCGGCAGCCCGGCGGCGATGAATAACGCGGTCAACCTGATGCGACACGGCGGAACCATCGTCTATGTCGGTCTGCACAAAGGCGATCTGGTCATCCCGGACAGTGAATTCCACAAAAAAGAGGCCACGCTGATGGGCAGCCGCAACGCCACCCGTGAAGACTTTGATCGGGTGCGTGCATTAATGGCCAGCGGCCAGCTGCGCGCCGACATGATGCTGAATCACCATCTGGCTTTCTCCACGCTGGATGAAACCTTTGAGGTGCAGGTCATCAACAATCGCGAACTGATCAAAGGCGTGATTCACTTCGACAGGTAACGTGATTCAGGGCGCGGTGAGGGTCTCAAAGAAGTGCGCCCGCACCGCGTCGGCATCCACGCCGAGCGCAATACGCTGGGCGGGCAGACCGGCAAACGGATCGGCTCGTGATGCCAGCGCGTTCAGTTTACGCACTGTCTGACCGCAGGCGATGCCCTCGGTAATCACCCGCAGCGGGCTTTCGGTGAGCGTAAAGGCCTGCGGCAGCGTCAGCTAGGCCACCGCCAGGGTGTCGTGCAGCGCCATGCCCGCAAAACCCTCTTTTGCCAGGCTGTAAGCCAGGTAAGGGCGACAGATAGCGCTCAGCACCGGCTGATTCAGACGCTGAACCTCTTCGCCGCTGATCAGCACCTTGTGCGTGACATCCAGCGGGATCACTACCACATTCAGCGCCGACGCGAGCACCTGATCGGCGGCGTGCGGATCTTTCCAGATATTAAATTCACTGAAGGGCGTCACGTTGCCACTGTGCCCGTCGGTGCCAAACGCACCGCCCATAATCACCAGCTCTTTCACCAGCGGAATAATATCCGGTGCCTGATTAATGGCCGTGGCGATATTGGTCAGTGGGCCAATCGCCACCAGGGTGATCTGATGCGGCTGCGCCCGCACGCTGTCGATAATAAACTGCACCGCGCCCGGTGCCTGATCGCTAAACGCATTATCAAACGCATCGCCCAGCCCATCTTCCCCGTGCAGCCTGGCGGGCGCAGAGGGGGCCAGCGCCAGCGGCCGTGAACAGCCGCGCCAGACCGTCGCGCTAATCGCCATTTTATCGCAGAATAGCCGGGCATTTTTCACCGCCTGACCCACCGCCACGTTGCCAAAAACCGTGGTAATCCCCAGCAGATGCTGCGTCCGCGCCGCATAAGCCAGCGCAAAGGCGTCATCCACGCCGATATCAGTATCAAAAATCAGGGTACGCATAGGCTCTCCGCAACAGGCTGTAAACCTTCAGCATTACCCCGGTAATAGTCACATCGTCAAGCGATTCAGCCGCCCTGCGCGCACTCTTGCCAGCCCGAAACGGGCGTCGTATTATCACCGGCTCAAGGTGATGGCGTGCCACCTTTCCCAACCGCCGGTGGGCTTAACACCGGCTGATGACGCCTGACACTCAATCCTTTCGCGGGAGCTGAGGTGTCAGGCGCAGTTTATCTCTGCCTCTCCCCCCAGCCCCGCATTACTCTGTAATCAGGAGCAAGACATGTTTAAACCGTTACTGGCTGTGATGATCGGCGGCTCTGCCGGCTGCGTACTGCGCTGGCTGTTCGCGATGCGTTTTAATGCACTCTTTCCCAACCTGCCACCCGGCACGCTGCTGGTGAATCTGATCGGCGGTCTGGTCATCGGCGGGGCGATGGCCTGGTTTGTCCGCCATCCCGACATCGACCCGATCTGGAAACTGTTAATCGTCACCGGACTCTGCGGCGGGCTGACGACGTTCTCCTCTTTCACTGCGGAATTAATGGGGTTGCTACAATCAGGGAAGTATTTCTGGGCGATGGCCAGCGCGCTGGTGCATGTGATTGGCTCGCTGCTGATGGCGTTTGCCGGTTTCGCACTGGTCACGCTGCTGGGTTGACCCGGTGCGCGTCATACCGCTTACGAGATGCTGATTTCGGGCATCAGCGCCGTGCATCGGATAATGCGCGGCGCTGACGCTGAACCTCACCGATTATTCCGGACGATTAAGGAGCCGAGCAATGCGAACCAATCCCACCTTCCTTAACCTGGTGTTGTTAAACGGTGAACCCGGGCAGAAGCTGCAGGCGGCGCGTGACGCCGGTTTTGATCAGGTCGAGATCTGGCGCGAGGATGTCGACGCGTATGAAGGCGGTGCAGCGGCACTGGCTGAGATCAGCGCACGACAGGGACCCGGCTTTACCAATCTGCAGGTGCTGCGTGATTTCACCGGCGCACCCAGCGCGTTGCGATCTCAGAAGCGCGAAGAGCTGCGCCAGTTTATACAGATTGCCCAGGCGCTGGGCTGTGACACCATTCAGGCACCGGCCAGCACCCGTGAAGATTGCTGTGCCGATCAGATTGACGATGACCTGCGCTGGATGGCCTCTGAAGCTGCGCGATACAACATGCGCATTATGTATGAGCCGATGGCCTGGTGCAGCGTAGATAACACGCTGCCGCTGGCGTGGCAGCGATTGCAGCGGCTCGATCAGCCCAATATCGGGCTGGTGGTCGATCTGTTCCATATCTGTGCGCTGGGCGGTGATGCCTCCCATCTGGATAACATTCCCGCCGATCGCATCTATGAAGTTCAGCTGTGTGACATGGCCGCCGTTCCCGCGCAGGATAAGCAGAGCCTGATGGCGATGGCGAAGCACCAGCGTCTGCTGCCCGGCGATGGGATTATCGACGTTGAGCGCTTTGTCGATAAGCTCAAAAGCGCGGGCTATCAGGGACCGGTGGGGATTGAAGTCTTTAACGATGCGCTGAAACGCCTGCCGCCCGACGTGGCTGCCCGCCATGCCTGGCAGGCGTTAACGCGCTACTGGGGTTAATCCTGTAAGCACTGCCCGATAAACACGGCGGCGTGCATGGCACCCTGAGCAGAAATGGTGTGGCCGGTGGCGGGTTCAAAGCGCGCGTCGACCGGCACCGCTGCGGCTCGCAGCCGGGCCGCCGCAGATTCGCTCTCCTGCCACGGGATGACTTCATCGGCCTGACCGTGGATCAGCAGCGCGGGCACATGAGCCTGCGGGGTTAATTCGCCGTCAACCGCCAGGCGACCGGAAAAGGCGACCACGCCCGCCAGCGGATAACGGCCAGACGCCAGCGCATCCAGCGCCATGATCGACCCCTGAGAGAAGCCCACCAGCACCACATCCTGCCAGCGGTCGGCAAAGCCGTGCTGCGCGACGATTTCGCTGAGGGTCGCATCAAACGCGGCCCGTGCCGCCCGAACCCGACCAGGCCGGTTCTCTGGCGTCACGTCTGCCAGGCTGAACCACTGCCAGCCAAAACCGGCGGGGAAACGTTCAGGTGCATTAGGAGAGGCAAAAACCACATCCGGCAACAGCGTCGCCCAGTGACGGCCAATCGGTGCCAGATCGTCGCCGTTACTGCCCACGCCATGCAGAAAAATCACCAGTGCTTTTGCCATCATTGCTCCATTTATAAACCGTATTCACTCAGATCAGGACCCGCCGGAACGATGCCGTTCGGTTTCAGCGCCTTGATCGAGTAGTAACCCTGTTTGATATGGTCAATGTTGACCGTTTCACGTACGCCAGAGACCGACAACATGCTCTTAAGATAGCGGTTCAGCAGCGTATAGTCGCGGATCCGGCGCAGGTTGCATTTGAACAGGCCATGATAGGCGACGTCAAAGCGAATCAGGGTCACAAACAGCCGGATGTCGGTTTCCGTCAGCCGTTCACCCAGCAGGAAAGTACGACCATCGCTGAGCAGTGCCTCCAGTTCATCGAGCTGGCTGAAAACGTCATTAAACGCCTGCTGATAGCTGACTAAGGTGGTGGCGAAGCCCGCGCGATAAACACCGTTATTCAGACGCGGATAGAGGCTCTCATTCAGGGCATCAATCTCCGCACGCAGCGCGGCGGGATAAAGGTCGATGCGGTTATCGGCCAGAGCGCCAAAGCCGCTGTTAAACATGCGCACAATGTCCGCAGACTCGTTGCTGACGATGGTGGCGGTTTTTTTGTCCCATAGCACCGGCACAGTGGCCCGTCCGGTATAGTCGGGCGCGACGCGGGTATAAATTTCATGCAGGTATTGCGCGTTATTCAGCGGGTCCGCCTGCGCGCCGGGAAAGTTGCCGAAGCGCCAGCCCTGAGCGCCAAGCTGCGGCTCGACCACCGTCACGCCGATCAGCGATTCCAGCCCCTTGAGCTTACGGGCGATCAGCGCACGCGACGCCCATGGACAGATCAGCGCTACATAGAGGTGGTAGCGATCGGGTTCGGCGGCGAATGCCGTGGAGCCATCGCTGCTGATAAAATGCCGGAAACCGGACGTCTGACGGACGAAGCCGCCCTGTTTATCGGTAGCCTGCACCGGATGCCAGTCACTACTCCATTTGCCTTCTACTAACATCGCGCGACTCCTCTCTGTTTTGAGAAGCAGCTTAACTGATGACTAAACGGCTGATAATCCGGTTATAAAGACAATCATTTCTTCCATTATGGAAGAAATCACACGGGCGGGAAGTGGGTAAAGTGGCTCACCAGAAAGTCGATGAGCAGGCGCGCCCGGTGCGCCAGATGACGGGCGGGTGGATAGACCACAAACAGGCCCAGCGGCGGCGTGTCGAAGTTATCCAGCAGCCGGACAATATCACCCTGTTGCAGCGCAGGAGTGGCGATGAAACCGGGCAGACGCGCAATACCTAATCCGGCCATCACTGCCTGCAGACAGGCTTCGGTGTTGGCAAAGCGCAGACGGCCCCGAACCGGCATGGTGACAATCTCGTTGCTGCCGTCACCGCTGACAAACGGCCAGTGCCAGGGATCGCGGAAATTGGTGTCGATAATGCACTGGTGCTGCGCCATGTCCCGCCAGTGCTGTGGCGTACCGAACTGCTCAAGATAGATCGGTGAGGCCGCTATGCGGACATGCACGTCGCCCAGCTTGCGCGCGACCAGACTGCTGTCGCTGAGGTTGCCGATGCGGATCGCCATATCAAATCCCTCATCGACGATGTTCACGGCCCGGTCGGAAAAGCTGACATCCAGTTCAATCAGCGGATAGCGCCGGGCAAACGCCACCAGTACCTGAGAGAGCACCGCCGTGCCAAAGGAGCCAGGCGCGCTGATTTTCAGCCGGCCGGTAGGTGTGGTGGCGCTTTCACGCACGCTGGCATCCAGCGTCTCAAACGCATCGAGCAGGTTTTTAACCCGCTCATAATAGCTGCGGCCAACGTCGGTGGGCGAGAGGGCGCGCGTGCTACGCTTAAACAGCTGGACGCCGAGCTGCTGCTCCAGCTTTGAAACCAGTTTAGAAGCCTGACTGCTGCTGGTACCGAGACGCAACGCTGCCGCTGAAAAGCTGCCGGTTTCCAGCACCGTGACAAACATCCGGTCACAATCGAGTCGATCCATGGCGAAGTCCTGTGGAAGTAAAGTCGCAGTATAGAAGCTGCAGTCAGGCGATGCAGCCTTCACTTTGCGTGCCTTAACCCTTTCGCTGGCGCGGAGAGACAGCCCTGGCATTGAGCGCCATCCTCGGGGCTGGTCTCGACGATCCATAGAGCAGATCGTTGCAGTATTTCTCAGGTGATTATCTCTCGCTAGTCGTGCATATAATGTGTGTCGCCTAAGGTTTTAATGGTAAAAATTCCATCATGGTAATGCAAAATTGTCAGACTGACATTGCCGATACTTTCGCCATGATATTGCTCAGGTGTAAAGAGAGAAAGCAGGGTAGGTATGGCGCTTCCATGAGATATGACCAGACTATTTCCGCCCCCTTTTTCTGCTGTTTCTTTTACAATTTTCTCGATCCCTTCCCTTAGTCTGGCGGTGATTTGCGCATAATTTTCTGCCATTCCAGTCTTGTCGTTATGAGCAATCGCATCGGCGATTTCTTTGTCACTCATTCTGGCGGTAAAGTTTTCCCATGTTGACCAGTCTTTTTTGAACTCCACATGCTTTGCAGCAAAAAGAGGCTGCCACAATTCCGCATCATCACGTCCTTCGAATCCCCCATATCCCCACTCTCTGAGCTCTGTTAACTCAGTAACATCAGGCTTGCTGGGGCTTTTGTTTTCAGCAAGGATTATCCGGGCCGTTGCTCGCGCTCTGCCAGCATCACTGCTAAAAGCCGTTTTAAAATCGACATTTGATAATCCTTTTCCTGCACGTGTTGCCTGAGAAATCCCTTTTTCAGTGAGCGGCGAATCACTCCATCCCTGCACCTGACCTGTAAGATTGAAAAGCGTTTGCCCGTGACGAACCAGATAAATGTAAACATCAGTGGCATTGGCCAGAGGAGAAAATAAAAAAATTAAACAAATCAATAAGAAATTAGCCTTTTTCATAAGTCTTGCCTTAAATATTTCTTTTATTAATTGTGTGCCAGTAAAAAGATGCTTTACTTGTGGTCGCCAGAAAGCATGCAGAAGACAGAGCATGCTTCTGATGTTATTGATAGGGATGCGGTCGTATCATATTAACTCTTATCGTGTAACAACTGATATAACAAGAGAAACTCTTCACTCAGAATTTTGAAATTTTCTGCACTCATCATTTGATCTTCGGCATGAACCAGGATTAAAGAGAGGTGATTCACATTTTCTTCCATCTCTTTCTGAACGAGCCGGGCATGGACCGCATGACCGAGATTATAATTTAACTTACCCTTTTCAATTAAATCGCGAGCCTGGTTGAATTTTTTCTGTCTGGCATGCTGAATGGCTTCGACGAAACATGAGCGTGCATCACCAACATGGCATATCATTTCAAAACAGATTTGTTCTGTGTCCATCAATTTTCTCCAAGAATTTTCAATGTCTGAAGTAATATCTTTTCACCATCCATCATTCCGTAATCCATCGTATCTATCACTCTGACTGGAATGTCTTTTGCAGCCGCCTTTACTTTATCCTGTAAAAAGCGCACCTGTGGACCCAGTAATATAATATCGGTATTGGCGAGATGGTCGCTAAGAGCCTGCTCAGGAATTGCTTTAATTGAGACGTCAGCATTAATCTTTGCCGCAGCCTCTGTCATTTTTTTAACCATAATACTGGTCGACATGCCTGCTGAACACATTAGTAGAATATTTTTCATTTTGAATAACCTTGTTTATTGTTGAGATTACGACCATTACTGGAAATAACATTTTGATACCAATGAAAGCTATCTTTTTTATAACGATTCAGTGTTTTAACAGCATTATCATCCCGATCAACGTAGACGAATCCATAACGTTTCTTATAACCGTTGCTGGTGCTCATCAGGTCGATAAAAGACCAGGGGTAATATCCCAGAACGGGTACGCCATCGGTGATGGCTAACTGCATTTGATAAATATGTTTTTGAAGGTAGTCGATACGGTAAATGTCATTGACCTGCCCATCGATCAACGTATCGCACGCGCCAAGGCCGTTTTCAGTGATTATGAGTGGAAGCTGGTAACGGTCAAACAACCTACGGCAGGCGATTCTTAACCCAACCGGATCAATCTCCCAGTCCCAGTCATTACGCTCCAGATAAGGGTTGCTGTCACCGGCGTAAAGACCTGGAAAACGAGGGTAGGTAAAACCTCCTTTTTTTCCATCACGATTAAAGCCAGGCTGAATCCCCTTATCATTTAACGGACAGGCTTTGGCAACATCACTCTGGTAATAATTAAATGCAATAAAATCAGGCTTCACAGACGTCAGTTCGTCAAGTTCTGACTGTCGTAAACGAATATCTAAACCGCGTTGCGCGAAAAAAGTGACGACAGCAGTGTTTTGTCGGCCCAGGCAAAGTAAATCAAGAGGATAAAACGTTCGGAATTCATCTTCATTCAGTGCTGCCATAATATCAAGTGGCGCACAGGTTGCCGGATAAGCAACCGCATAGCCAATGCAGGGGCCGATTTTCGCATTGGGTAATAGTTCACGACCTAAGCGGATAACTCTGGCATTTGCGAGTGCCATAACCCGGCTGACCTGAAAACGCCAGGCTTCCACCTCTACACCGGCTGGCACTCCACCAATTAAATCGGGATAGAGCACGACATTATTTGATTCACACAGGGTCATAAACCAGTTAACCCGATCACCAAACGCCTTGAAGCAGGTGGCTGCAAAACGTAAAAAATGTTCTATCATCTCATCGCCATACCAGCCGCCGAAACATTCCTGCAGGGCCTGAGGATGATCAAAATGATAGAGCGTAATCAGAGGTTCAATACCATTCCTAATCAGTTCGTCGATAAGCCGGTTATAAAAAGCTATACCAGGTGGGTTAATGTTAACGCCATCCGGATAAATACGCGTCCATGCCACAGAAAAACGATAGGACTTCAGCCCCAGTTCCTTCATTAATCCCACATCCTCATGGAAGCGATGAAAATGGTCTGATGTGACGGTGGTATCATGGAACGCATTGGAAAAATTCCTGCTGTCCTGCACTGAAACTCCTTTTCCTTCCTCATGAATTGCACCTTCAACCTGATACGCGGCTGTGGCCGCTCCCCATAAAAAATTAGTGGGGAAATTATTTAATTTGATATGTTCCATTAATTGCTTTCCTCATCCTGTAACAGAGTGTCCTGCTGTTCCTTTAAATAGAGTTGCTTGTCCGCCAGACGAAAAAACGGAAAGTAGATCAACATGGAGATAACAACGATCATGAATGACCAGAGCGTTGTATTCATGCTGCCACCCGTCATTAAGAAACCGACAATAAAAGTAGGCGTAGTCCAGGGCAGGTTTGCGACATGAGGCATGTCTATAATGCCATGCTGCATTAACAGGAAAGTGCTGCCAGCAATCAGCCCTGGTGTCAGAATAAAAGGAAGCATAAATAATGGGTTGAAGCATAAGGGGGTGCCAAAAATGATGGGCTCATTGATATTAAACAGTCCCGGGCCCAATGACATTCTGCCCAGTTTCTTGAAGTACTGGCTTTTAGCAAGAAACGACATCAGCACCACCAGGCCCAGCGTTGCCCCTGTACCGCCCGCCCATACCATTGCATCCGTTGCATTTGTTGCAGCAAACATCAGTTGCTCACCGGTCTGAAAAGCCTTTTCATTCAACGCACCATTCTGCATCAGAAAAGGCATAGCAATGCCAATAACAACCTGAG
The DNA here is from genome assembly GCF_008631595.1 of Pantoea sp. F_5. Taxonomy (NCBI): domain Bacteria; kingdom Pseudomonadati; phylum Pseudomonadota; class Gammaproteobacteria; order Enterobacterales; family Erwiniaceae; genus Pantoea; species Pantoea sp. F_5. Next base: position 220,175 of record NZ_VWUO01000006.1, on the reverse strand, counting down.
AATTAATACCGCAGAAAAAGACCAGCGCGCACAGCATGTGGTAAAGAGCATAGCCTGGTGCGGAATTCAGCACATAAGTGACAGGTGACAGTAAGTACGCTACAGCTACGTTGATATTAAAGTGAAAAAGAACAACCAGCAGGCTTAAAATCGCCAGCAAAAAGAGTGCGGGCAGTAACGAGGTGAACGACTCGCTTACTGCGTCAGGAACTCCTTTTGGCATGCGTATTGTGATATTTTTCTGTTTAAAGAGTGAGAGTGCCTTTATTGTGACAAAGGCGATAAGAATCGCACTGATCAGGCCTGACGTTCCCAACCCGTCAATATTGAGCTGATACTCATTACCGTTAACTAATTGATACTGGCTGAGAACAAAAAGACTAACGGACGTTGCAATAGTAACAAATATATCCTGTTTATATTCAAGGGCACCGTAGTAAGCCACGCTGGCGGCTGTCAGCAACCCCATGATTCCGGTAGTAGAATTAAATATGGTATCAAAAATAGGTGCGGCTGGTGCCATAAAGTGTGCCAACGGCTCCCATGGAATATTTGACAATAAAATAGATGTGCTGCCGATAATCAATAACGCCATACAGGCGCACATAGCATTACGAATGACAATCAGCGCCCGATTACTTCCAATCCTTGTCACGATCGGCATCAGGTGATTTTCCAAAAAAGTCGTAGAACTGCGCATGTTACTCTCCAGTTTTTTGCATATTTGAATAGGCTTTACAGTCTTGAACGCAAAATTTAAGGTGAAAAATACGCACCCTGGTGACCAAAGATTGTATTCGAACGGCAGTTGCGCAGGCTTACACACTTTTGCCACAATAGTGGCGGCATTTTTTAAAAAGGATCAATCTTCAGACTGGAATGTCTCACGAGTAAGCAATTTTATCAGCGTGTTGTAGGTAGGGTTCTTATCCAGTGCGGCTAACTTCTTACTATTATCCATAAGTGAAATAAGCCCCTCATGCAGGCACTGTAATGGTTCTTTTTCTCCTTTTCGTATATTAAGCATGAAAATATAGCGAACTTCGTGTCTGTCCCAGCTAATAGATTTTTTAAGGAGTGCGACAGCGACAAATGTTGTGTTACCACAGGGATGTAAAGGGTGTGGAAAGGCAATAGCATTTCCGAATGCTGTGGCAGACAATTTTTCGCGCTCGATAATTTTTTCAAGAAAATCGGAGCCGACTGCGACATACTCAGTTACTCGCTGACAAAGTTCCTCCAGTAGTTGATAGCGCTCAGTACTTTTCAGATCGGTAAAAAAAAGTTTTGGACTAAAAAATCGGCTAATTGACGGGTGGGCGGGCGCTTGTCTACTCATCCATTGCGCTAATAGATTTAGATCTCCTTCTCCAAGAAAACAGGTGGTGCGTATTAAAGGCAGCCCGATTTTAAAAGGTATATCAACAGTTGAGATGACAACGTCATAATCTTTTAAATCTGCATCTAACAATTCATAGAGCTGTACAACGTTAATCTTGCCAATCGAATGCGTGAAGCGCCTTTTTATTTTGTTGAGTAACAGTTGTGAACTTCCCATTCCGCTGGCGCAGACAAGCATAAGATTATAAGGATGTGGCTGAAAACCTTTGCGTTCAAAAGCTAAAGTAAAATGAATGGCAAGATACCCTATTTCTGCCTCATTTAGTTGCAACATCGTTTCCTGCTGGATAATACTTCCAGCCAGGATTGCCATCTCAAATGCTTTGACACACTCGCTTTTGATTTCCTCCAAAAGTGGGTTATTGATTTTTAGCCCCAGGTTTAAGCGGTCCATCATAGGTATAATATGAAGCGTCAGTAATTGAAAAAGCTCAAAATCTTCTGAGAAATCAATTGAAAATTCCTTGTTAATATTGTAGGTGATTTTTTCGAATAAATGGATAATGTCAGAGGATAATGTAACATCATAGTTATCGATCTTCCGCTTTCCGGCCAGGTGAATGGCAATGAAATATTGCTCACTCTCAGGAAACTTGATCGCAAAAGAGCGCTCACAGTTATCGATAATTTGCCTGGCTATTCGGTATTCATCACGCATTTTAAGTGCCGGTGCATTTACAGGATGATCATTATAATCAACACCTTGATCAATACGCATTAGTGCTATTTCAATATGTATAATAAGATTGTGGAATCCGGTATCTGTCAGCTGGAAATTATTATCCTGTAAGCAATCTCTGAGGATTTTAGCAATTTTCTGTCGTGATGTTTTAGTACTTGTGCTGGAAGGGAGATGTGCATTGTTATAGATGAAATATTTGGCTATGGCATGACGGATATTCAGCTCGCTTCCGATCAATTTTACCCCATATGCTGTTTTCATGTGCAGGCAGAGATTAAAGGTTTTTATTTCTTTGCGAACCTCTTTTATACAGTTGTTTAATGTTGATCGACTTATATACATTTCATCTGCCAGATCATTTAACTTAATGTATTCTTTTCGTGAAAGTAACTGGCGAATGATATAATCTACGCGACGCTGAAAAAAGATGGGTGAAACAAATTGATGGCGATGGTCATCCTTTTTCAATTTATTAAGTAGGCTGCTATATTTTTCCTTGTTCAGTATCACCAGTTGATAACCTTTTCCCGGATGCGATTTAATTTCTACACCATTGTCGTACAGCATGCTTTTGTAGGCTGATAAATCATTGCGTAATGTGCGAGGTTTTATCTGCAGGCTCTCACAAATTCTGACACTGGATAACGGGGTTTTAGCCTCGGATAGCAATCTGAGTAAAAAGCTTATACGATCATAATAGTGATGAGCCATTCTTGAACTTTCCAGTTATTTTTAAAGCTTAGTCATGACCGGAGCCATCCTGGTGATTTACTTAATCTAAGTCGAGAGTGCCATAACTGCCTGTATTGATACTACCTTTAACTGTTACCATGAATTTTTAGTGGCAATATCTGTACGTGGACTCCTAAATTAGTAGTATGTTATTAATGAAAATAGTGAATGTTGATAAAGTTAATCAGTTCGATTTCGACGGTCAGACATAAATGCCATACTGATCACAGTGTATTAATGGTGGTTCAGTAGATTATGATCTGCTGCAATGATAAATTGTGAGCCAGCGCGCAATAATAAAATCTTTTTATACGTTTATTCTTTTCATCTTGATGGTAATCAAGAAAAGGTACATTGCCTGGTCAGTATGCTTATTCTTATGAAAGCGAAATTTGTCAGAAACATACATAGATTTAAGCTCATGTGCAGGAATATTAATGTTTAACAAAGATTGTGAATTTTTAACATAATGATGCGCCATGAATGTGTTAATACGCTACTTTAGCGGGCCAGTCATAAAAAGTTTTCAGATTGAAGAAATGTAGGTGAAGGTCATGCTGATCGGAAGAAAGTGATAAATCAGAAGAATGTTATTCAGAGTGAATCAGCTATGCGCTACAAAATCGGTGGCCGAGTGATTTATGATGCCACAGACAACACACTCACGCTTCCGGATTGTAATGAGCCGGACAGCCAGCTCTCAATCACTGCTGGCGCGCTGCTTTATTATTTCCTGCACCACACTGAACTTGTAAGCCGCAATCAGGTCCTTAAAAAAGTCTGGGACGACAATGGATTAACGTCATCGAATAGTAATCTGAATCAGTATCTGAGTATGTTGCGTAAAACTTTGCGCCATTATGACGTGGATAATATCATCGTCAGTGTTTCGCGGGGTTTTCTGCAACTTAACCCTGATATTGTTATCGAGCCACTTACGATTGAGTCTGTTCCCTTGACAGAAACACCACCCGAGCCAATTTCAACGCCTCTGCCTTCGATTTCATCTAAGGTAAAGGTCGTTATCCCACCTTCTGGTGAGACACAGGCCAGATACTGGTATCTGGCAGGTAGCATCTTGCTAAGTATTGCAATGTTGTTAGTTATTTTTATGCTAATGAACAGGAATACGTTACGCGTGATGAATTTTACCCGGATTAGCGCGCAGCCATGCGAGCTGCTGGCCAGTGACGAAATGCTGCATTCAGTCGCCACCGCTATTTATAGGAAAAACTTTGAAGTCGTTCGTCAGCGTTTAAACCTGGCGTGCCATAAGGGGGAACATTTTGTTTTTTTCTACAGCGACAGGCTTGAAACTAATGGCCTTGGTCGACTTTTTCTTGCCCGTTGCGCCATCCATGAAGCTCAGCCATTCAGCTACTGCGATAACTATTTTTACTATGCATGGAAATCGCAATGAAAGTCACTCCGCGTGCTTTTTTTATGTTTTCTGCTTTAGCGTTTGTAGCTGCAACTGGATTCAGTATCGGGAAGTTATTTATCGCATCACGCGTCGGGATGATGAGTTGCTCTTCCAAAACTATTATGCGGTTTGAAAACATGGAAGATGAAAATGTTAATGGTAACGTTTACTTCAACTTTGGGCCTGAGGGAAAAGGTTCAATGGTCGTTGAGGGCTATACGGACTCCGCGACTGGTTCGCATTATTTACAGTGTTACGTGACATTCAGTTATTCCAGCAGGCGTGTTTCAGCAACAGATCGCCAGTATCGTATTAGCCAGTGGAAATCCAGCGCGTCGCCTATCGATGAATCTCCAGATGTTATCTTCGATTACTTTATGCTGGAGATGTCAGATAGCCAGGATGGACTGTTTCTGAATGCTCAGAAACTCAATGATAAGACGATTTTACTTAGCTCTATTAACTCCCCGCTTTTTATTTGCGCCCTGAGATCGGGCAGCAAAATCGATTAATCTCTCCATCTTTTATTGCCATGCAGACTGGCTAACATAAACCGCACTTTTTGCATTTACCCTTCTGATTAAAGTATGACTTTCACCACAGTTCCCGGATATCCAGATAACACTGAGCGCACACAAATTGATCAGAATTTTTACATCAAAATTGCTTTCTCATACTTATCAAAATAACGCGCTATTTGTGTTGATGTCCTGAAACTCTGGCAGGACAAAAGCATGAAAAAGCGGCCTTAAAAGGCTAATTTGCAGAGTTAAATTCTGAAAATAACCAGCCATCAAACTTAAATTTCACTTTACCCCTTGCTGCCTATAGTGGGTCCGAGCGCCGCTTCAATCGGTATATGTCGATTAGCAGCGGTTTCCCGACTTACAAATTTGCTCCGGAGGAGAAAAGCATGGGTGATGCATTAGGGCTAATTGAAACCAAAGGTCTGGTGGCTTGTATTGCAGCAGCGGATGCCATGTGCAAGTCCGCCAATGTTGAGCTGATTAGCTATGAAAATATTGGTTCAGGCATGGTCACTGTCATGGTGAAGGGAGATGTCGGTGCGGTGAAAGCAGCGGTTGATTCCGGCGTTGAATCCGCTCAGCGCACCGGAGAAGTGATGACGTCGCTGGTTATTGCGCGACCGCATAACGACATCAATAAAATCGTCATTAAACACAAGGCTTGAGGACAGGAGAACGCACATGGGTGATGCATTAGGGTTAATTGAAACTAAAGGTTTGGTGGCCTGCATTGAAGCAGCAGATGCAATGTGTAAAGCAGCCAATGTCGAGCTGATTGGTTATGAAAATGTTGGCTCTGGCCTGGTCACCGCGATGGTGAAAGGTGATGTTGGTGCCGTAAAGGCGGCGGTGGATTCCGGTATGGAGTCGGCGCAACGCATCGGAGAAGTGGTGACATCGCTGGTTATCGCTCGCCCGCATAACGATATCAACAAAATTATCGCGCAATATCAAATGGCGGAATTACCGGAGCAAATCAGATGAAAGAAGCACTTGGATTGATTGAAACCAAAGGTCTGGCGGCCTGTATTGAAGCGGCAGATGCCATGTGCAAGGCCGCCAACGTCGAGTTGATTGGCTATGAAAATGTTGGATCCGGATTGGTTACAGCCATGGTGAAAGGTGATGTCGGTGCGGTGAATGCCGCCGTGGACTCTGGCATTACGGCAGCAAGGCGCGTTGGGGTAGTGGTTGCCTCTCGCGTCATTGCCCGGCCGCATCACGATATCGAAAAGATTGCGTCTCAGCACAAAGCCTGATCTGACAGTTGGCCGCGCCATCTCAAGACTTTTAAAGGATAGAATCATGAGTGAACTGGATAACGATTTGCAATCCCGACAGCATGCCCGGCATCTGGTGCGTAATGCTAAAAAGGCACAGGCTATTCTGGCTACTTTCTCGCAGCAGCAAATAGACGCCATTGTAAAAAACGTGGCTCAGGAGGCGGCGAATCAGGCCGAGATGCTGGCGAAAATAGCCGCAGAAGAAACCGGTTTTGGCAACTGGCAGGATAAGGTGCTGAAAAACCGTTTCGCCTCGCTACGTGTTTATGACGCCATCAGGGATATGAAGACCGTCGGCATCATTCATGACGACCCTGTACAAAAAGTGATGGATGTGGGCGTGCCACTCGGGGTGATCTGTGCGCTGGTGCCCTCGACTAATCCAACCTCTACAGTCATCTACAAAACGCTGATTGCGCTGAAATCAGGCAACGCGATTATCTTTTCTCCTCATCCCGGCGCACGTCAGTGCAGCTGGAAAGCCATTGAAATTGTTAAACGCGCTGCAGAGGCGGCAGGAGCACCGGCCGGTAGCGTTGACGGCATAAGTCAGTTAACGCTTGAAGCCACCTCAGAACTGATGCACAGCAAGGACGTCTCGCTGATTCTGGCGACCGGTGGTGAGGGGATGGTGCGCGCAGCTTATGCTTCCGGCACCCCAACCATCAGCGGAGGGCCAGGGAATGGTCCGGCATTTATCGAACGCAGCGCTGATATTCATCAGGCAGTGAAAGACATCATCACCAGCAAAACCTTTGATAATGGCGTAATCTGCGCCTCTGAGCAGTCAGTCATCGTCGAACGCTGTATTTACGACGATGTTTATCGCGAGCTGGAAGCTCAGGGCGCGTATTTTATGAACGAAAATGAGGCGCAGCAACTGGCGGCCCTGCTACTGCGTCCGAACGGCGCTATCAACCCCAAAATGGTAGGTAAAACAGCTGTCTGCCTCAGCCAGATGGCCGGATTCTCTGTCCCGACGACGACCCGCGTGTTGATTGCCGTGCAGACCCTCGTTTCACATAGCAATCCATACTCGCGTGAAAAATTGTGCCCGGTGCTCGGTTTTTACATTGAAGAGGATTGGAAGGCTGCCTGCCATCGCGTAGTGGAACTGCTTACCAACGAAGGGCTTGGCCATACGCTGGTGATCCACACGCGTAACCGGGATGTGATTCGTCAGTTCTGCCTCGAAAAACCCGTTAATCGCATTCTGATCAATACTCCGGCGGCGCTGGGAGGCATCGGCGCGACCACCAATATCACGCCAGCCCTGACCCTCGGCTGCGGCGCGGCAGGCGGAGGGTCCAGCTCTGACAACGTCGGGCCAATGAACCTGCTCAACATCCGCAAAGTGGGCTATGGCGTGCGCTCCATTGATGAACTCCACGCGCCAGTCAACGGCACGCAATCGCATCCGACTCCTGTCAGCGCAGCCGATAACCCGAATCACAGCATCTTAAACGATGAGCGCTTTCATTCCTCAACATCGGTGATAACCAGCCCAGCATCTGATACTGGCCGGGCAGATGACCGTTTTGCCACCACTAACGTTGGTATAGCAGACGAAATCAGTGAGCAAAATGTGGAACGCGTTATTCGTCAGGTGCTTGAACGCCTTGTTAAATAAACTACTGATATAAGGCGATAAAATGATGCTTGCAAAGGTAGTCGGTCATGTCGTCGCCACGCAAAAGTGCGATGAGCTACGTGGAAGCAACCTGTTACTGATCAGCAAACTAGATGATGACCTTCAGCCGATAAAAGACCACACCTGGGCTGCCATTGATAACGTTGGTGCGGGTATGCACGACATTGTGCTGGTTGAAGAGTACCTGGCGCTCAATAAAGATCGTTACAAGGCGATGTCTGTCATTGCGATTGTTGAGCAGGTGTTTCGGGACCGCTAAGGAGAGAACAGTCCAATGAGTGAATTTTCGCTGAAACCTCGCATTCGTTTTGGTCAGGATGCGCTTTCCATCCTCGATGAGCTGCCAGCCCATAGGGTCTTGTTAGTCACCGATCAGTCGATGGTCAGATTTGGCCTGGCCGAGCGTATCACGCATAGGCTGCGCCAGCGCAATCTTGCGTTTCAGGTCTGGGACGACGTGATGGCCGACCCGGATATCGCCACCGTGGTGCGTGGTATGAAGCTGATGGATAACCCATATCCGGATCTTGTTATCGCGCTGGGCGGCGGCTCAGTGATCGATGCAGCCAAAGCGGTCATTTTCGCCCTGGCGCAAACGCGTCCGGACGCTTATCGAGAGCCGCCTTGTTTTGTGGCGATCCCCACCACCAGCGGTACTGGTTCAGAAGTCACCGCCTTTTCTGTCGTAAAGGCGCATAACGAAAAGCTGGTGTTAGTCGATTCGTCACTGCTACCAGATATTGCCATTCTCGATCCAGCGCTGGTGGCTTCGGTTCCACCCGCGATTACCGCAGATACTGGCATGGACGTTCTGTGCCATGCGCTGGAAGCCTATGTCTCTTTGGCTGCCAGCGACTTTTCCGATGCGCTGGCAGAGAAGGTGGTGCAACAGGTTTTCCGCTATCTGCCGGGCTGCTGGCGCAACGGGCATGATCTGCTGGCAAGGGAAAAAATGCATAACGCCTCCTGTATGGCGGGAATGGCCTTCACCAATGCTTCGCTCGGTATTACCCACAGCCTGGCCCACGCGCTTGGCGCTATTTTCCGCATACCGCATGGCCGAGCCAACGCGCTGCTGATGGCGGAAGTGGTCGCGTGGAATGCGGATTTCCAGGGTGCGTGCGATACCGATGCCGCCTGCAAATATGCCCGATTAGCACATCTGCTGGATTTGCCGGCAGCCACTACCCGTCAGGGCGTCGCCAGCCTGCTGATCGCCATTCAGGCATTGAAGGACGAAATGATGATGCCTGCTGGCATACGAGATACCGGCGTTGATGCTGAGGATTTTGAACGACGACTTGAAGAGATGGCCGGTCAGGCCTTGCGTGATAGCTGTACTCCGACAAATCCAGGCACGGCAGACGCACAGGCATTAACCGAAATCTATCGCCGGGCATGGACCGGTAACGCCACTCAGGGCCGCTTATAACAAGATCTGGAGAACATTACCTATGGCACACTACACTTTAACACCGCGCGTCAAAGTATTGGCAGAACGGCTACTGGCAAACAAAAGCATCCTTTGCACTGAACATGTTACCACGCTGAGCGAACTGGATAGTGAGATCGGAGGCGTTCCTGCCGCGGTTAAACCGGCTCGTCGCTTCTATGAGCTGATGCGCCGGCTTCCGGTCAGCATCAATCCTGACGAACTCATCGTCGGCAATCAGAGCCGGAAACCGCATGGAGCCATTTTCCATGAAGAGATCGCCACACATCGTCCTTCCGTATTCCGGTTCCTGAATCTGAATTGTGAGATTGATTCCCCGGACTACATGCTGGTTATCGGGAAAGGTGTGCTGGCGATCAAACATCAACTGGAAGAGAAAGTCCGCGTTTTGGGTAATACCGTCAGCCGCAGTGGTATGGACGAGGTTAATGGCTGCCGTGCAGCGATTTATGCCTGCGATGCTTTGATGACTCTGGCGAAGAAACTGGCAGAGAGCGCTGAGAATTTAGCGGCAGAAGAGAGCAACCCCTACAGGCAAGCCGAGCTGCGGGAAAGCGCCGCTATGCTGCACCATATTCCGGCTCATCCGGCACGAAACTTTAAGGAAGCTTGCCAGACCTTCTATTTGTTCCAGCTTGCACTGCAGCTGGATAATGGTAGCTACGCGGTCAATCCGGAAGGTGCCGACAAAGCATTATTATCATGGTATCAAAACGATATCACCCGCGGCGCGCTCTCTGCGCAACAGGCGTATGAAATTGTCGAGAGCCTGTGGTTTAAGCTGGCTACACTTTGCGAAGTACGTGCTGCCAGTGCCATTGAGGGCTACCCGATGTTCGATGCCATGCTGCATGGCGCGGACCTTGAAAATGCACGTATTAACGAACTCTCCGATATGTTCCTCAGCGCTCAGCAGAACCTCAGCGCCCTGCATCTGCCGGTGCGTTTGTACAGCGGTGTACAACAGGTATCCACCACACCGTTTGCGGCCTGTCGCGAAGTGGCAACATCAGAAGGTCTTACCCCGCGCATGCAACGACTGCGTAGCCACTACCTGACCGTTCGCCCCAGTGTTTCAATCTATCGCGCCCTTGCCTTTACCGAAGTGGTAAAAGCTAATCCGGGAATGCCGACCATTCTGTTGCGCGCCAAAGCCTTTCGACACGCCTGCGAAACCGCACCAATCCTGATCCAGGATGATGAGCTGATCGTCGGTCATCCGTGCGGCAAGCCACGAGCAGGCGCATTCTCGCCGGATATCGCCTGGCGCTGGGTACGCGATGAGCTCGACACTATGAGCACCCGGCCGCAGGACCCCTTTGAGATCAGCGAGGAAGATAAAAAAACCATCCGTGAAGAGATTGTGCCGTTCTGGAAGGGCCGTTCACTGGATGAGATCTGCGAGGCACAGTATCGCGAAGCCGGGGTGTGGGCATTCAGCGGCGAGACTTTTGTCAGCGATCTCTCCTACCACCAGATTAATGGCGGCGGCGATACCTGCCCGGGCTACGACGTGCTGCTATTCACCAAAGGAATGAACGGTATTAAAGCCGATGCGGAAGCGCATCTCGCGCAGCTTAGCATGGAAAATCCGGGTGATATTGACCGCATATACTACTACAAAGCCGCGATTGAAACTTGCGAAGGCGTGGTCAATTACGCGCATCGTATCGCCGCCCATGCCCGGGAACTGGCAGCGAAAGAACAGAACATTCAGCGTCGTACGGAGCTACTGTTGATTGCTGATGTCAACCAGAATGTACCGGCAAATCCACCGAAAACCTTTCAGGAAGCGTTGCAAAGCATCTGGACGGTGGAGTCACTGTTCGAAATTGAAGAGAACCAGACGGGTCTGTCGCTGGGGCGCGTCGATCAGTACTGCTATCCGATGTTTGAAGCTGATATCCGCGAAGGCCGCCTGACTCACGATAGTGCGCTGGAAATGATGCAGGCGTTTATCATCAAGTGTGCCGAGCTGATGTGGATGTCCAGCGAACTAGGGGCGAAATACTTTGCGGGTTATCAGCCGTTTATCAATCTGACCGTCGGCGGCCAGAAGCGCTCAGGCGGCGATGCCTGTAACGACCTGACCTGGATAATTATGGACGCCGTACGCTTTGTCAAAGTTTACCAGCCCTCGCTGGCCTGTCGCATTCACAATCAGTCGCCGCAGAAGTATATGGAAAAAATCGTCGACGTGGTGAAAGCGGGGATGGGCTTCCCGGCCTGTCACTTTGATGACTCGCATATCAAAATGATGCTGCGTAAAGGTTTTGATTTTGAAGACGCCCGCGATTACTGCCTGATGGGCTGCGTTGAGCCACAGAAATCCGGACGTATCTATCAGTGGACCTCAACCGGCTACACCCAGTGGCCTATTGCTATTGAGTTTGTGCTGAACCGTGGCCGGATGGTGCTGTTCGACAGCTATCAAGGGTTGGATACCGGTGACCTGCGTGATCTGCGCACTTTTGAACAGTTTGACGCGGCAGTGAAAAAGCAGATTGCCCATATTATTCGTTTGTCAGCGATAGGCACTGTCATCAGTCAGCGTGTTCACCGAGACGTGGCACCAAAGCCTTTAATGTCACTGCTGGTTGAAGGTTGCATGGAGCAAGGTAGAGATGTATCTGCAGGTGGTGCGATGATCAATCACGGGCCGGGTCTGATCTTCTCGGGACTTGCGACCTACGTCGACTCTCTCGCCGCTATCCGCAAACTGGTCTACGAGGATAAGAAATATTCCCTTGAGCAAATCCGTGACGCATTGCTGGCGAACTTTGAAGGTTATGAAGCGTTGCGCCGCGACTGCCTGAATGCGCCGAAATATGGCAATGATGATAACTCTGTTGACCAGTACGCGCTGGATATCACCGAGTGGACCGAGCGTGAGTGCCGTAAATACAAGATGCTTTACTCGACGCTTAGCCACGGCACCCTGTCGATATCAAATAATACACCAATCGGTGAGCTGACTAACGCCACCCCAAATGGCCGTCTGGCATGGATGCCGCTTTCCGACGGGATCAGTCCGACCCAGGGAGCTGATAAGCATGGTCCCACAGCAATTATCAAGTCGGTAAGCAAGATGAATGTGGAAACCATGAATATCGGCATGGTGCATAACTTCAAATTTCTTAAAGGGCTGCTTGATACGCCGGAAGGGCGTAACGGATTGATCACACTGTTGCGCACCGCGTCGATTCTGGGTAATGGCCAGATGCAGTTCAGCTATGTCGATAACGATGTACTGAAAAAAGCGCAACAGGAACCTGAAAAATACCGCGATCTGATTGTCCGTGTAGCGGGCTATAGCGCCTACTTCGTTGAATTATGTAAAGAAGTCCAGGACGAGATTATTAGCCGTACGGTAATTGAAAAATTCTGATAGCAGACGGCTTACTGGACAAGGATGTCCTCAGGATTATTCAGGAGGCAGGTGTGGATAAAGAACTAACCGGGCGTATTTTCAATATTCAAAAATATTCCATCTATGATGGCGAAGGTATTCGCACACTGGTTTTTTTTAAGGGTTGCAATATATGCTGCCCATGGTGTGCGAATCCGGAAGGATTATCAAGCCAGTTTCAGGTGATGTTTTCTCAGGATAAATGTATCAACTGTGGCAACTGCGTCAGCGTATGCCCGGCAGGCATTCATTTCCAGAAAGATGAGCAAGGTAAATTGAAACACTTTGTTAATCGAAATAAAGAATGTATAGGATGCCGTAAATGCCAGGACGTTTGTACCCGGAATGCACTGGATATTATGGGAAGAGACGTGACTGTCAGTGAATTAATGGCGGTCATTATGCAGGATTATGATTTCTATATTTCTTCTGGCGGTGGGGTAACCATTGGTGGTGGTGAAATGAGTCTGCAGACTGATTTTGCTGTCGCGTTATTTCGTGAGTGCAAAAATATGATGATCAATACCGCAGTCGAAACTCAGGGCACCACGTCGCTGACGAATTATCAAAAACTAGCACCTGTAACCGACACTTTCTTATTCGATATTAAGCAAATTAATAGCAACCGGCATAAAGCATTATTTGGCATCGGTAATGAAGGTATTCGCCGTAATCTGGAATGGTTGGTGGACTCTGGCGCTAATGTCATTATCCGTATGCCGCTGGTTCGCGGTTATAACGACTCATGGGAGGCGATTACCGGAGCGATTGACTACGTAAAAAAACTGGCGAAACGCGGGAATATACGCCGCATTGACATGCTGCCTTATCACCAGCTTGGACGTAAAAAATATGATCATCTTGATATGACCTATCCCATCACTCAGGACCCGACTTACTCCGGCGAAGAGCTAAACCAGCTGGAAAGTTTTTTTACGCAGTTTGATTTCGATATTCGCTTGGTCCGCCATTAACAGGAGCTGGCAATGAAAAGTTTAGGTGTAATTGAAACACGAGGATTTGTGGCGGCTATTCAGGTCGTCGATGCTGCCTGTAAATGCGCAGAGGTAAACTGTATTGGTTACCGCAAGGTGGGTTCGGGGCGGGTAAGCGTCTGTTTTGAAGGGGAGATCAGCGCGATTCGTACGGCCATTGAGCGCGGAGTGGCTGTTCTTATGGCCGTCGGCCAGCAGGCCTGTTCGCTGGTCATCGCCCGGCCGGAATTGAGCGTGACTGACGCGCTCAGCCGGTTAAAAGGCTATCCGCCCTATGCAGAGGTGAAGGTGAATGCACCCGTGGAGGTCGAAGCTGACGGTATCGTACCGACATCACCGGAAATAAATGCTTCCATTGAGTCAGTTTCACTACCTGCGTCTGATCGGACGGAAGAGAAATACAAAGCCATGAAAAGAGGGAAGAAGGCATGATCGACACTCTGCTCCATAAAAAAATCGCTGTTCGCATGACTCCGGTCTCACCAGCTATCCCGGTTGGTATCTCTAATCGCCACGTCCATCTGTCACAGCAGGATGTTGAAGCGCTGTTTGGCGAAGGTTACATCCTTACGCCGTTTAAACCGTTGCGCCAGCCGGGACAATTTGCCGCTCAGGAGTGTGTCACTGTGGTCGGCCCTAAAGGCTCACTGAAAAGCGTTCGCGTGCTTGGACCAACCCGCCAGGTTTCTCAGCTGGAAATTTCCGTGGCCGATGGATTTACGCTTGGGATTAAAGTACCGGTGCGTGAGTCCGGTCAGCTGGAGAACGCAGGCAGCGCGCTACTTATCGGTCCGGCCGGCCACGTCGAACTGAACTCTAAGGTGATCTGTGCCTGGCGGCATATCCATATGTCGCCGCAGGATGCCCGCCAGCTAAATGTTGCTAACGGGCAGAAGGTCAGGGTACGCAGTGAGGGTGAGCGTCAACTGATTTTCGATGAAGTGGTGGTGCGGGTGCGGGAAGACTTCGCGCTGGAGTTTCATATTGATACCGAAGAGGCCAATGCTGCCGGATTGAAAAACGGCGGCCAGGTCACTTTGATTGTTTGACCGGTGACCGCCATGAATGATGAACAGATTGAATGCCTGATCGAGCGCATTATTCAGCGACTAACGCAGCCGGTACTGGTGATGATATCCGGCACCGCAGGCTATCGGCAGGCTATTCGCAACCGGCTGGCGAGGTGTGGATACCGTCTGCATCTCCTGCTGGACAAAAGCATTAGTGATGCCGATCAGTGGCAGAGCATAGGAGACACGCTTTCGGCGAATAGCTGGCAGGAAACCTTGCATAACACGCCGTATCGGGCGCTGCTGCTGCCGTTTCTCGACTATCCGCTGGCAGCCGATTTGGTGAATGGCTCTCTGCAAAACCCGCTTGCCCGGCACGTGCATGAGGCCCTGCTCAAAGGGGTGCCAGTGATGGCGCTACGCTATCACTGCGATCCCACCAGTGAGCTTAATCAGCTACTGGGCGTGCAGCCTGATGCGGCTTATCAGCGACACATACAGGTCACGCTGGCGCGACTGACAGAATGCGGTATTACGCTCTGCACAATGAATGAACTACTGGACAAACTGGCAATGGGGGGCGAGTCTGCAGCGCTTACGAAGACCAACAAGCGGCGTTATCTCACCGTCACCGACCTGAAAAATAATCCGGCGCTTGCATCATCTCCTGAAGTGCGGTTAACCGATGCCGCTATGGAATTTGTAAACAACAGAAAATAGCACCTTATCTTTAATATAAAACCTGGAGCTTAATTTATGTGCTTAAAAACAAAGTGCTGGCTATGGATGTTGCTGGTTATTGTTTCCGAAACTTTAGCAACATCAACTCTTAAATTATTTGGCAGTTGTGAAGGAGGTGCCAAAATATTTCTGCTTGGCTTGCTGGTTATTCTTTATTGTATTTGCTATTACTCGCTGTCACGGGCCGTAAAGAATATTCCTGTCGGCCTGGCATATGCTACCTGGTCCGGTACCGGTATTCTTGTGGTTTCTGTCCTGGGGATGGCTTTATATGGTCAGCATCCGGACGTCGCCGCCATTATTGGCATGGGAGTTATCGCGAGCGGTATCATTATTATGAATATTTTTTCAAAAATGGGCAGCGAAGAGAGCGAAGAGAGCCACGCTAAATAAGTTACTTCTGTTATTGACAATAAAGTCTCTAATTATCAGGAAAGGATGACGTTATGTTTAACCTCGGATTTTTATGGCTTGCGCTCTCTATTGGTGCCGAAATTACTGGCACCTCCATGATTAAAAAGACCCAGGGCTTTAGCAAGCTAGCCCCCTCGCTACTGGTCGTGTGTGCCTACGGCCTTTGCTATTTTTCATTGACCCACGCGATGAGTACGATTCCGGTAGGCGTTGCCTATTCATTGTGGTGTGGTTTTGGCATTGTTGGCGTTACCCTTTGCTCAATGATTTTGTATAAGCAAAAACCCGATTTACCTGCAATTGTCGCCATGGCGTTGATTATTTCGGGTGGTGTGATCATGAATGTTTTTTCCAGCATGTAAATCCAGTCTGCGTCTTCACTCCTTAATGTGAAGGCGCAAAAACAACAGCTCTGATACAGAAAAAATCACATTTTGCTTTTCACTTTGCGTGCCTTAACCCTTTCGCTGGCGCGGAAAACCTGCTTGACTGACGCTCTGCCCGACGTTCTCTGGAGTAATTCATGTCGCTGATTCACCTGTCGTCACTGGCGGCGATCCCGGCCGCCGAGTGGGATGCGCTGTTGCCTGATGACCAGCCGTTTTTGCGCCACGCTTTTCTGCTCACCTTAGAAGAGAGCGGCAGCGTGCGGCCTGCATCGGGCTGGCAGCCTGATCATCTGCTGTGGCGGGAAAAGGGCGTAACGCGCGCCGCGCTGCCGGGCTACCAGAAATATCATTCTCAGGGCGAGTATGTCTTTGATCACGCCTGGGCGGATGCCAGCCAGCGCGCCGGGATCCGCTACTACCCGAAATGGCTGGGGGCAATTCCCTTCAGTCCGGTCAGCGGCGCGCGCCTGCTGGGTGACGCCTCAGCCGCCGCACAGCTGCTATCGGCCCTGCCGGAGAGCCTGTTGCAGCACGGCTTAAGCGGCGCGCACATCAACTTTACCGATGCGCAGGCGAACCTGCTGCTGGCCGATCAGCCCGACTGGCTCTCCCGGCTCGGCTGTCAGTATCACTGGCATAACCGTGGCTACCGCGATTTTCAGGATTTCCTGGACACGCTGATGTCGCGCAAGCGCAAGCAGCTGCGTAAAGAGCGCGAGCAGGTGGCGCAAAGCGGCTTTGAGTTTGACCGCTATCCGGGCTGTCAGCTGCGCGAAGATCAGTGGGATTTTGTCTATACCTGTTACGCCAATACCTATGCGGTGCGAGGCCAGCGGCCCTACCTGACGCGCGACTTCTTCAGCCTGCTGGCGGAGCGGATGCCGCAAAATATTGTGGTGGTGATTGCCCGCTTACAGCAGCAACCGGCGGCGATGGCCTTTTATCTGCGCGACAGCAACACGCTCTATGGCCGCTACTGGGGCTGTCTGGCGGAGTTTGACCGGCTGCACTTCGAAACCTGTTTCTATCAGGGGATGGATTTAGCGATTGATGAAGGGCTGACGCGATTTGATGCGGGGGCGCAGGGTGAGCACAAGCTGGTGCGCGGCTTTGAGCCGCAGATTACCCACTCCTGGCACTATCTGCTGCATCCCGGCCTGCGCGAGGCCGTGGCAGATTTTCTGGTGCAGGAGCGGGAAGGCGTACGCGGCTGGGCGGAAGAAGCGCGCGACGCCTTACCCTATCGACGCGGCGATTAATCGACGCCGACAAACCCGCCGGTCTGATGCTGCCACAGTCGGGCATAAAGACCGTTCTGCGCCAGCAACTCCTGATGGCTGCCCATCTCGGCAATGCCGCCTTTATCCAGCACCACCAGCCGATCCATCTTCGCGATGGTCGACAGGCGGTGCGCAATCGCGATAACCGTTTTGCCCTGCATTAAGGACTCCAGGCTCTCCTGAATGGCGGCTTCCACTTCGGAGTCGAGCGCTGAGGTCGCCTCATCCATGATCAGAACCGGCGCATCCTTCAGCAGCACGCGGGCAATCGCCACACGCTGACGCTGGCCGCCCGACAGCTTCACGCCGCGCTCGCCCACGTGCGCATCCAGCCCGGTGCGGCCCAGCGAGTCAGAGAGCAGCGGAATAAACTCATCGGCGCGGGCGCGGTGAATCGCCAGTCGCAACTCCTCTTCAGTGGCGTCGGGACGGCCATAGAGCAGGTTTTCACGGATTGAGCGATGCAGCAGCGAGGTGTCCTGGGTGATCATGCCAATCTGGCTGCGCAGGCTCTCCTGGGTCACGGCGGCGATATCCTGTTCGTCGATCACAATCCGCCCACCGTTCAGGTCATAGAGGCGCAGCAGCAGGTTCACCAGCGTCGATTTACCGGCACCCGAAGGCCCAATCAGGCCAATTTTCTCACCGGGTCTGATGTCGAGGTTAAAACCGTTAATCACCTGACGGCCACCGCCATAATCGAAGCGCACATTCTCAAAGCGGATGTTGCCACGCGTCACCTTCAGCTGCTTCGCCTGCGGTGCATCCTGCACGCTCAGCGGCTGCGCAATGGTGTTCAGGCCATCCTGCACCATGCCGATATTCTCGAAGATGCCGTTAACCACCCACATGATCCAGCCGGACATGTTCACCAGACGGATCACCAGCCCGGTCGCCAGTGCGATCGCCCCGACGCTGATCAGCGACTGGCTCCACAGCCACAATGCCAGGCCGGAGGTCAAGACAATCAGCAGGCCGTTGAGCGCCGACAACGTCAGATCCATGCTGGTGACCATGCGGCTGGCGTGCTGGGTTTTATCAGTCTGCTCCTGAATGGCCTCGCGCGCATACTGACGTTCCAGGTCGCTGTGGGCGAACAGCTTGATGGTGGCGATGTTGGTGTAGCCGTCAACAATGGTACCCATCAGCTTTGAGCGCGCTTCCGAGGAGACCACCGAACGTTTTTTAACGCGCGGCACAAAGAAACGCAGCGAGGCGCTGTAGGCCACCATCCAGATAATCAGCGGAATCATCAGCCGCCAGTCGGCATCGGCAAACAGTACCAGCGAGGTCACGGCGTAGATCAGCACATGCCAGATGGCATCTACCAGCTGCACCGCAGAATCACGCAGTGAACTGCCGGTCTGCATAATGCGCTGGGCGATACGCCCGGCAAAATCGCTCTGGAAGAAGTTAAGGCTCTGACGCAGCACGTAGTTGTGATGCTGCCAGCGAATCAGACTGGTCATGCTCGGGCTGATGCTCTGATGCACCAGCATGTCGTGCAGGGCGATAAAAACCGGCCGCAGAATCAGTGCCACCGCGCCCATCCACAGCAGTATCGGCCAGTTATCCCGAAACAGGGTGGCCGGCGTGGAGTGATTGACCATATCGATAATGCGGCTCAGATAGCTGAACAGCGACACTTCAATCAGGGCTGACGCCAGCCCTACCACCAGCAGCGCGGCAAAACTGGGCCAGACCTGGCGCAGGTAGTAGAGGTAAAACGACCAGACCGTTGAGGGGGGCGAATCGGTGGGTGCGTCCTGAAATATATTGATAAAACGCTCAAAACGGCGATACAACATAGCGATACTCTTTCCGTCCGGTAAAGAGCTACAGCTTAGTGCATGAACCCCATTCGGCTAACAGGAGAAAATATGGAAATTGTCATACGGGCACGGGAACCGCAGGATGCTGCCGCCTATCAGCGGCTTTACAGTCACCCGGACGTTTACCCCTGGACACTGCAATTGCCGTTTCCCAGCGTCGCCCTCTGGGAGAAAAAATTTGCCAGAATGGATGCCGAGGGCTTTATCGCCTTTGTCGCCGAAATCGACGGCGTGCTGGCGGGTGAACTGACGCTGTTTGTCGACAGTAAGCCGCGCACCCGCCACTGCATCAGCTTTGGGCTGGGGGTACATCCTGACTTTGCCGGACGCGGCGTCGGTGAACGCCTGATCCGTACCGCGCTCGACTATTCCCGCAACTGGCTGGGCATTACCCGTATGGAGCTGGAGGTATTTCACGACAACGACCGGGCGCTGCGGCTCTATCAGCGGCTGGGCTTTGAGCGGGAAGGGGTGAAGCGCCAGGCCGCCCTGCGTGACGGGCAGCTGCGCGATGTCGTGATGATGGCGAAGCTGCTGAACGACGCGTAATAAACGGCGCGGGCACACGGCCGCGCCGTTCGGCATCACGGATTTTTCGTGCTGTATTGCTGCATATTCTGCCGCGTGACCAGCTCAAACGGGATCCACTGATGGGACGCTACTTTCTGGCCTTTGATCATCTGCTGCGCCACCTCAACCGATTTTCTGCCCTGACCCACGGCATCCTGGAAAACCGTCACCGCCAGTTTGCCGCTCGCCAGCGCTTTCAGGCCATCCGGCGTGGCATCAATACCGCCCACCAGAATGGTCTTCTTCGGCTTCGCCTGCGCAATCGCCATCGTCGCGCCAATCGCCATTTCGTCGTTGTTGGCGGCGACAATATCAATCTCTTCGCCGTTCGACAGCCAGCTGAGCATTAAATCCATGCCTTCATTGCGCGCATAGTTGGCTGTCTGCTTCAGCACGACTTTCATGTCGGGATACTTTGCCACCACCTGCTCCACATCCCGGGTGCGCAGCAGTGCGCCCGCATCGCTGAGGTTACCGATCATGATGGCGACATTGCCACGGTAACCGGCCTGCTTCGCCAGCGCCTCCATCTGCAACGTACCGGACTCGCGTTCGTCAGAGCCGACGAACACCACGCCCGGTGGCAGGGTTTTATCGCCCGGCGTGCGGTTAACGTAGACCAGTGGAATGTGCGCCTGCTGTGCCAGTTTCGTCAGCGCTGGGGTGCTGGCGGAGTCGACCGGATCGACAATAATCGCGTCCACTCCGGCGCTGATAAAGCTCTGCACCTGATCGGTCTGACGGCCGACGTCGCCGCGCGCATCTTCGAACTGCGCATCAAGCTGACGCGCTTTCGCCTCTTTTTCAATCGACTGGCGAATAATGGTCAGGAAATTCTGGTCGAAATAGGCCATCGAGACGCCAATCTTCTCTGCCAGCGCTGACGTGGAAAGAGAGAGCAGAAAGAGTAATGCCCATGCACGTTTTTTCATTGCGGACTCCAGAGGTTACCGGATGGAATGGATTTTTCATTTATTCTAAAAATAGAAAATCAGGATTATTTGCAGCTTAAGAACTGCCGTCAGCTTTGACAACCGGCCCTTTTCACACTTGCTAGCGTCGCCACATTTTGCCGTGAAATTGCCGCGTCATAGCTGTCAGCGCCGGTTAAAACCCCGATCGGGCGCACACTCTGCGGCAAAGCGCCGCAGCTTTTCGCGCTTTTGTGCAGCGCCGCACGGGCAGTTGTGGCAGTTGCCAGAAAATCGTTTATTCGGACCAGACGATCTCAACATCCGCACAATGACCCTTAGTTAGCCTCCTATCTATATTTCCAGAAGCGGGAAATCTCAGCGTTATTCCTGAAAAAAACCTCGTGGCACAACCTGCCGCTTTTTAAGGAATTCAGCTCATGCCTAAAGACCCAACGCCTCAACGGACAACGCATGTCCGCATCTGGATCCTCTGCCTGATCCTGTTTCTGTCGGTCGTGGCTTATGCCGACCGTTCGATCCTCTCGATCTCCGGATCGGCGATCAAAGAGGAGTTCGGCCTGTCAGCGATCCAACTGGGACTGATCCTCTCTGCCTTCAGCTGGGCCTACGTTATCGGTCAGATCCCCGGCGGACTGTTCCTTGACCGCTTCGGAGCCAAAAAAGTGTATGGCGTCACGCTGGCGCTCTGGTCGGTCTCGACACTGGCGATGGGATTTGTGGGCGAATTCTCCAGCGGCATGACCGGCGCGCTGATGCTGATGTTTGGTCTGCGCTTTATGCTGGGACTCATTGAGGCACCCAGCTTTCCCGCTAATGCGCGCGTGGTGATTATGTGGTTCCCTGGTGCTGAGCGAGGACGGGCATCATCGCTGTTCAGTTCGGCGCAATATTTTGCCGTCGCCATTTTCTCACCGCTGTCAGGCTGGCTGGTGTCGCGCTTCGGCTGGGAGTGGCCGTTCTTTGCGCTGGGTGGCATCGGCCTGCTGGCGGTGTTTGTCTGGGCAGCCTGGATGCGCGAGCCGCGCAACCATCCCGGCGTATCGGAAAGTGAACTGCGCCACATCATCGATGGCGGGGCGCTGGTGGATATCGACGCGGCGCAGACGCTAAAGGCCCGGCCACCGGTCAGCAAAGCGATGTTCAGAAAGCTGTTCACCAATCGCATGCTGTGGTGCGCCTATCTTGGTCAGTACTGCATCATTGCGCTCAGCTACTTCTTCATTACCTGGTTCCCGATCTATCTGGTGCAGGCGCGCGGCATGAACATTATGGAGGCGGGATTCGCCACCATTGCTCCGGCGCTGTTTGGTTTTCTCGGCGGGATCAGCGGCGGTTACCTGTCAGACAAATTAATTGCCCGGGGCTGGAGCGTCTCCTGGGCGCGTAAAACACCCTACATCGTCGGCATGCTGATGGCGTCGAGCCTGGTGCTGGCGGCGATTATTCCCGGTAATGGCGGCATCATCGCCATTATGTCCTTCGCCTTTTTCGGCAAAGGCATCGCGGCGGGCGCAGGCACCTGGACGGTGATCAGCGATACTGCGCCGAAAGAGGCAGTGGGTCTGGCGGGGTCCATTTTTAACGGCATCGGCAATATCGCCGGTTTCACCACGCCGTTGCTGTTCGGCATCATCGTCGGGCTGACCGGCAGCTACAGCATCGGACTGGCGTTTGTGGCGGCACACTGCGTGGTCGCGGCGCTGCTGTTCCTGCTGGTGATGGGACCGATTGAACGCGTGGGCGATGAGCGCGCTCGCCCGGCGGCCTGTAATAATCAGGAGAAAGAAGATGGCATTAAAGCAATATAAGGTGCTGATAAAAGGTAAGTTTCTGCCACCCGAGCTGATTGAGAATATCGAAAACGCGTTCACCGCCTTTCGACTGTGGGAGGCGGAGGATGAGGCAGCCTTTCTGACTGAACAGGGTGCAGATATCGACATACTGGTTACCAGCGGAAATGCGGTAATGGGCGCACCCGCCGCGCTGATCGCCGCGCTGCCCAACCTGAAAGCGATCTGCAGTAACGGCGTCGGGTATGACAGCATTGATACGGAAGCCGCCCGGTCGCGCGGCATTGTGGTGACCAACACGCCCGAGGTGCTGAATGATTGCGTCGCCGATCTGGGCATGGCGCTGCTGCTGGATGTGGCGCGCCGCATCAGTGAGGCCGATCGCTTCACGCGCGCCGGATACTGGTCGCAGGGGCGCTTTCCGCTGAGCAGCAAAATCGGCGGCAAGGTGTGCGGCATCGTCGGGCTGGGCAATATCGGCCAGGCGGTAGCCAGACGTGCGCAGGCGTTTGATATGCAGATTCACTACTACAACCCGCGTTCACGTCCCGACGTACCCTTTACCCGGCATGAGAGCCTGGTGGCGCTGGCGCAGCAGGCCGATTTTCTGGTGCTCACGCTGCCAGGCGGGGCCGCAACGCGTCACATCATTAACGCGGATGTGCTGCAGGCGCTGGGCCCGCAGGGTTATCTGATTAACATCGCACGCGGCAGTGTGGTGGATCAGCAGGCGCTGGTGGCGTCGCTGGAAACCGGGCAGATCGCGGGTGCCGGACTGGATGTGTTTGAACAGGAGCCGCAGGTGCCTGACGCCCTGCGCCAGCGCGACAATGTGGTGATTACGCCACATATCGCCAGCAGCACCCGCGAAACCATGGCGGCGATGGCGGACCTGGTGTTTGAGAACATGCTGGCGATTGCCCGTGGAGAGCCTGCGCTCACCCGCGTAGTGTAACGGCAACAATGACTTAACCATGCTGCACAGAGCGTGAGGCAGGATGCCTCTCCTCTGACCACTTGTCCGCACGCTGCCTCCGCACAAAACAGCCTGAAGAATATTTGTCCAGCTGCCGATATCACCTTACTACCCGCTGATCGTAAGGAGTGATAGCGTGATAAAGCTGATTACCATTGATGAACTGCGGCCAGGGATGTTTATCCACAAGCTGGAGGTCTGGTGGATAAAGGACCAGCGCATTCATAATCAGATGCTGATCACCGATCCACGACAAATTGCCACGTTACGCAGTGAAGGGATCCGCCAGCTCTGGATCGACCTTGATCGATCCGTGCAGGCACCGATCGCCACCTCGATCGCGAAAAGAACCATTGGCCGCACCCCCTTTTTTCAGGAGATGGACCAGGCACAGCTGATCTTTCAGCAGGGCAAACCGAAAGTACTGGCGATGTTTAACGAAGCGCGGCTGGGTAACGGCCTGAAGCTCGATTATATGATGGATCTTGTGGATGAAATCGCCAGCTCGATCACGCGTGAACCCTCAGCGATGCTCAGCGTGGCGCGGCTGAAAAATCATGATGACTACACCTATCTGCACTCCATGGCGGTCTGCGGGCTGATGATTGCGCTGGGTAAAAAACTCGGGCTGGATGAGCAGCAGCTGCGTCGGGTGGGCATGGGCGGTTTACTGCATGATGTCGGCAAAGCCGCTGTGCCGCTGGCGATCCTGAACAAAGCGGGCAAGCTGACGGAAGAGGAGTTCAGGATTATGCGCGAGCATCCGGTGGTGGGCACGCAGATGCTGATTGAAGCCGACGCCGATGACGATCTGCTCGATATCGCCCTGCATCATCATGAAAAATATGATGGCAGCGGCTACCCGCATCGCCTGAAAGGAGAAGCGATTTCGTTCTACGCCCGGATGGCGGCGGTGTGTGATGTCTACGATGCAGTCACCTCAACCCGTTCCTATCGCAACGGCTGGACACCGGCAGAGGCGATGCACCAGATGCTGAGCTGGCGCGGCCACTTCGATCCGGGCCTGCTGCACACCTTCGTGCGCACTATCGGCATCTATCCGGTAGGTTCGCTGGTCCGTCTGGCCTCCGGCCGGGTGGCGCTGGTGGTGAAAGCGGGGGAAAAGTCGCTGATGCGTCCCTGTGTGCACGTCTTCTGGTCGCTGCACGCTCAGCGTGAAGTGAAACCGGAGGAGCTCGACCTCGGCGACAGTTTCTGCACCGACAGCATTGTGGGCGCAGAGGACAGTACGCTATGGGGCAACGTCGATCTCAATCGGATCTGGGCGCTGGAAGTCGCCTGATTTTTCGCCATTTTTACACTATTTTTACGCCTGCCCGCTGCATTTTAACCCCTTCTTTATACGCCTCCGCGCAAGCTAAGCCATAAATCCAATCCTCTGGAGGTTCCTGTGAGCGTGGGCGTAATAACCGGCATTGTGCTGGTGGTGTTGTTACTGGGCTATCTGATCTATGCCCTGTTAAATGCGGAGGCCTTCTGATGGCGGCCAATGCTTTTTTACTCATCGCATTTTATCTGGTGCTGCTGATGGTGCTGGCGCAGCCGTTTGGCCGGGGTCTGGCCGCATTAGTGGCCGACAAGCCAGTGTTTGCCCGTCTTGAAGCACCGCTGTGGCGACTGCTGGGCGCGCAGCAATCGGAGATGCGCTGGCCGCACTACCTGCTGGCGATTCTGCTGTTCAACGCGCTGGGCTTCGTGGTGCTGCTGACCATACTGCTAATGCAGGGCTCGCTGCCGCTGAATCCGCAGCAGCTGCCTGGCCTGAGCTGGTATCTGGCGCTCAACACCGCCGTGAGCTTCGTCACCAACACCAACTGGCAGTCCTACAGCGGCGAAAGCACCCTGAGCTATTTCAGTCAGATGGTGGGCCTGACGGTGCAGAACTTCCTCTCTGCCGCAACCGGGATCGCCGTAGCGTTTGCGCTGATCCGGGGTTTCGCTAATCGCAGCTCTGCGACCCTGGGTAACGCCTGGCGCGACCTGACGCGCATCACGCTCTATGTCTTACTGCCGATCAGCCTGCTGATGGCGCTGTTCTTTGTCAGTCAGGGCAGCATTCAGAACTTCGCGCCTTACCACAGCTTTACCACGCTGGAAGGCGTACAGCAGACGCTGTCGATGGGCCCTGTGGCGTCGCAGGAAGCGATCAAAATGCTGGGCACCAATGGGGGCGGCTTCTTTAACGCCAACTCCGCCCATCCGTTTGAGAACCCGACGGTGCTGACCAACCTGGTGCAGATGCTGAGCATTTTCCTGATCCCGGCCGCGCTCTGCTTCGCCTTTGGCGAAAGCGTGCGCGATCGTCGGCAGGGCCACATGCTGCTGTGGGCGATGACGCTAATGTTTGTCGCGGCGGTCGCCGTCGTGATGTGGGCCGAGCTGCAGGGCAACCCGCATTTCCTCCAGCTGGGGGCCGACAGCGCCGTCAACATGGAAGGCAAAGAGACGCGCTTTGGCATTCTTAACAGCAGCCTGTTCGCGGTCATTACCACCGCGGCCTCCTGCGGTGCGGTGAATGCCATGCATGACTCCTTCACTGCGCTGGGTGGCATGGTGCCGATGTGGCTGATGCAGCTGGGCGAAGTGGTGTTTGGCGGCGTGGGTGCCGGTCTCTACGGCATGCTGCTGTTTGTCCTGCTGGCGGTGTTTATCGCCGGACTGATGATTGGCCGTACCCCGGAGTTCCTGGGTAAAAAAGTCGATGTGTGGGAGATGAAAATGACCGCGCTGGCGATTCTGGTCACCCCGGCGCTGGTGCTGATCGGCACCGCGCTGGCGATGATGACCGACGCTGGTCGCAGCGCAATGGCGAATCCCGGCATTCACGGCTTCAGCGAAGTGCTCTACGCCCTCTCCTCGGCGGCCAACAACAACGGCAGCGCCTTTGCCGGACTGAGTGCTAACACGCCGTTCTGGAACCTGCTACTGGCGGTCTGCATGCTGCTGGGCCGCTTCGGCATCATCATTCCGGTGATGGCGATAGCCGGTGCGATGGCGGTGAAAAAAGTGCAGCCGGTGGGTAACGGCACGCTGCCAACCCATGGTCCGCTGTTTATTGCCTTACTCATCGGCACAGTGCTGCTGGTGGGTGCACTGACCTTTATTCCTGCTCTGGCGCTGGGCCCGGTGGCTGAGCATCTGCAACTTGTTCAGGGACAATTCTCATGAGTCGTCAACAACAGGCGTTATTTGACGCAGCTCTGCTGCGTACCTCGGCCTGGGATGCGGTGAAAAAGCTCGATCCCCGGGTACAGTTCCGTAACCCGGTAATGTTTGTGGTCTGGCTCGGCAGCGTGCTGACCACGCTGCTGGCGCTGGCAATGCTGTCCGGCCGCATCAGCGGCAGCGCCAGTTTTACCGGCGCGATTGCGCTCTGGCTCTGGTTCACCGTGCTGTTCGCCAACCTGGCGGAGGCGCTGGCAGAGGGACGCAGTAAAGCGCAGGCCAGCAGCCTGAAAGGGGTCAAAAAGACCAGCTTTGCCAAAAAACTGTCAGCGGCGCGCTATGGCGCGGAGTGGCAGCAGGTCAGTGCCGATGCGCTGCGCAAAGGCGATGCGGTGCTGGTCGAAGCGGGCGATATTATTCCCTGCGATGGTGAAGTGATAGAGGGGGGTGCCTCCGTGGATGAGAGCGCCATTACCGGTGAATCTGCACCGGTGATCCGTGAGTCAGGTGGTGACTTCGCCTCCGTGACCGGCGGTACGCGTATTCTCTCTGACTGGCTGGTGATCACCTGTAGTGCCAACCCGGGTGAAACCTTCCTTGACCGGATGATCGCTATGGTGGAAGGCGCGAAACGCCGTAAAACCCCGAATGAGATCGCTCTGACTATCCTGCTGGTGTCACTGACCATCGTGTTCCTGCTGGCGACCGTCACGCTCTGGCCATTCTCCGCATGGGGCGGTACGCCGGTCAGTATCACCGTGCTGGTAGCGCTGCTGGTCTGTCTGATCCCGACCACCATCGGCGGCCTGCTGTCGGCGATTGGGGTGGCGGGGATGAGCCGCATGCTGGGTGCGAACGTCATTGCGACCAGTGGCCGTGCGGTGGAAGCCGCAGGCGATGTGGATGTGCTGATGCTCGACAAAACCGGTACGATCACGCTGGGTAACCGTCAGGCGACTCAGTTCCTGCCCGCGCCGGGCGTCAGCGAAGAGCAGCTGGCTGACGCCGCGCAGCTCGCCTCGCTGGCCGATGAGACACCCGAAGGCCGCAGCATCGTGGTGCTGGCGAAACAGCGCTTTAATCTGCGTGAGCGCGATCTCAGCAGCATGGGGGCCAGCTTTATTCCGTTCTCAGCCCAGACGCGCATGAGTGGCGTGAACGTGCAGGACCGGCTGATCCGCAAGGGTGCGGTTGATGCAGTGCGTCGCCATATCGAAGCGAACCACGGTCGTTTCCCTGCCGAAGTGAATGCGCAGGTGGAAGAGGTGGCACGCAGTGGCGGCACGCCGCTGGTGGTGTCAGAGGGCGCTAACGTGCTGGGCGTGGTGGCGCTGAAAGATATCGTGAAAGGCGGCATCAAAGAGCGTTTTGCTGAACTGCGCAAGATGGGCATTAAAACGGTGATGATCACTGGCGATAACCCGCTGACCGCCGCGGCCATTGCGGCGGAAGCGGGCGTGGATGACTTCCTGTCCGAGGCGACCCCGGAAGCCAAGCTGGCGCTGATCCGCCAGTATCAGGCAGAAGGACGGTTAGTGGCGATGACCGGTGACGGCACCAACGATGCGCCTGCTCTGGCGCAGGCGGATGTGGCGGTGGCGATGAACTCCGGTACGCAGGCGGCAAAAGAGGCGGGTAACATGGTCGATCTCGACTCGAACCCGACCAAGCTGCTGGAAGTGGTGCACATCGGTAAACAGATGCTGATGACGCGCGGTTCCCTGACCACCTTCAGTATCGCCAACGACGTGGCAAAATATTTCGCCATCATTCCGGCGGCGTTTGCAGCGACCTATCCGCAGCTCAACATGCTGAACGTGATGCAGCTGCATTCGCCCGCCAGCGCGATTCTGTCGGCGGTGATCTTTAACGCCCTGGTGATTATCTTCCTGATCCCGCTGGCCCTGAAAGGCGTCAGCTACCGCCCATTGAGTGCCGCTGCGCTGCTGCGCCGCAACCTGCTGATTTACGGTCTGGGTGGGCTGCTGGTGCCGTTTGTCGGCATCAAAGCGATCGATCTGCTGTTAGTGCTTTCAGGCATGGCCTGAGGAGAAAAAAATGAGTCAGTTACGTCCGGCAATTTTACTGTTGTTGCTGCTTACGCTTGTTACCGGCGTGGTTTATCCTTTCCTCACCACCGGACTGGCGCAGTGGCTGTTTCCGGCCCAGGCCAATGGCTCACTGCTGGAAGAAGATGGCGTGGCGCACGGCTCCGCGCTGATTGGGCAAAACTTTACCCAGCCCGGCTATTTCTGGGGGCGTCCTTCAGCCACCAGTGATAAAGCTTATAACCCGCTGGCCTCAGGAGGCAGCAATCTGGCCGCCAGCAACCCGGCGCTGGATAAAGCGGTCGCCGACCGCGTCGCGGCGCTGCGGGCCGCCAACCCACAGGCACCTGCAGCCGTGCCGGTGGAGCTGGTGACGGCTTCCGCCAGCGGGCTGGACCCGGATATTTCGCCCCAGGCTGCCCTGTGGCAGGCTCCGCGTGTCGCTGCCAGCCGCAACGTGCCGGTCGCGCAGGTCGAGGCGCTGATTGAAAAGATGACGCATCGTCCGCTGATGCCCTTCCTCGGCACGCCGACCCTCAACGTGCTGCAGCTGAACATGGCGCTCAACGAACTGTAATGGTGTTAAGAGCCTATCCCATCAGGCTATTTTATTTGTCAGTCTGAACCTGGGCAGTGCTCACACAGGCTGCTTTAGCAACCTGAACGCCTGTCAGGGCGGCCCTGAAGGGGCGAGCGCAGCGAGTCATCCTCACGTACTACGTGTACTACGGATTGTTCCGCGCTGTCCGTGTCCAGACTGTCTGCAACAATTACGCCTGTTGGCATAGGCTCTAAGGAAGCGATGAACCACGAACCCCAGCGTCCCGATCCCGACGCGCTGCTGCAGGCTAACCGCGAGAGTCATCGCGGACAGCTGAAGATTTACTTTGGTGCCTGTGCGGGCGTGGGCAAAACCTACGCCATGCTCCAGGAGGCACAGCGGCTGCGTGCGCAGGGTCTGGATGTACTGATTGGCGTGGTAGAAACCCACGAACGGCCGGAAACTGCGCAACTGCTGACAGGCTTAACCCTGCTGCCGCGGCGCGCAACCGGCCGCTCGCGTCATGCGGAGTTTGATCTTGATGCCGCGCTGGCCCGCCATCCGGCGGTGATCCTGATGGATGAGCTGGCGCACACCAACGTGCAGGGCTCGCGCCATCCCAAGCGCTGGCAGGATATCGAGGAGCTGCTGGAAGCGGGCATCGACGTGCTGACCACTGTGAACGTGCAGCATCTTGAAAGCCTCAACGATGTGGTCGGCGGCGTCACCGGCATTCAGGTGCGCGAAACCGTGCCCGATCCCTTTTTCGACAGCGCCGATGAAGTGGTGCTGGTCGATCTGCCGCCCGACGACCTGCGGCAGCGGCTGAAAGAGGGCAAAGTCTACATTGGCGACCGCGCGGAACGCGCCATCGAAAACTTTTTCCGCAAAGGTAACCTCTTCGCCCTGCGTGAGCTGGCCCTGCGTCGCACCGCCGATCGGGTGGACGACCAGATGCGTGCCTGGCGCGATCAGCAGGGGCGGGATCGCGTCTGGCACACCCGCGATGCCATCCTGCTCTGCATTGGTGATGACAGCGGCAGTGAAAAGCTGGTGCGCACCGCCGCCCGGCTGGCAGCACGGCTCGGCAGTGAATGGCACGCGGTCTATGTCGAAACGCCCCGGCTTAACCGGCTGCCGGAAGCGCGGCGGCGGGCGATTCTGCGCACCTTACAGCTGGCGCAGGAGCTGGGGGCGGAAACGGCTACGCTCTCGGAACCGGATGAAGCGGAAGCGGTGCTGGGCTACGCCCGCGAGCATAACCTGGGCAAAATCGTCACTGGCCGTCGCCCGCAGCGGCGCTGGCGGCGTGATAGTTTTGCCGAACGGCTGGGCCAGCTCGGCCCCGATCTCGACCTGCTGGTCGTCGCACTGGATGAGCCGCTGAAGGATGCGCCGCATCCGCTGCCGGAAGGCCGCGTCACCAGTGACAAATGGCGCATTCAGCTGCGCGGCGTGATGATGGCGCTGGTGCTCTGCATCGTCGTCACCGCAGCCGGACAGTCGGTGCTGATCAATTTCGATCCCGCCAACTGCGTGATGATCTACCTGCTGGCGGTGGTGATCGTGGCGCTGCGCTATGGCCGCTGGCCGTCGGTGATCGCCACGGTGATGAATATCGTCGCCTTCGACCTCTTCTTTGTGGCCCCCACCGGCACGGTGGCGG
Source organism: Pantoea sp. F_5 (assembly GCF_008631595.1). Classification (NCBI taxonomy): domain Bacteria; kingdom Pseudomonadati; phylum Pseudomonadota; class Gammaproteobacteria; order Enterobacterales; family Erwiniaceae; genus Pantoea; species Pantoea sp. F_5. The sequence continues at coordinate 189,241 of NZ_VWUO01000006.1, read as the reverse complement.
TCTCCGACCTGCAATATCTGGTGACGTTTGGCGTGATGCTGGCCGTGGGCGTCATTGTCGGCAACCTTACGGCCGGGGTGCGCTATCAGGCGCGGGTGGCGCGCTACCGCGAACAGCGGGCGCGCCAGCTCTATGAGATGGCGAAATCGCTGGGCAGCGCGCTGACGCCGCAGGATATCGCCGCCACCAGCCAGCGGGTGCTGGATGCCACCCTACAGGCGCGCTGCCTGCTGTTGCTGCCGGATGAGCAGGGCGAGCTGCAACCCGTGGGCGAGGCGTTACCGGCCAGCGAGCCGGATCGCGCCATTGCGAAATGGAGTTACAGCAAAGGCCAGCCTGCGGGTGCGGGCACCGATACCTTACCGGCGGTGCCCTATCAGATCCTGCCGCTGAAAAGCGGCGCGCACTGCCGGGGTCTGCTGGTGGTAGAGCCGCAGAACCTGCGTCAGCTGATGATCCCTGAACAGCAGCGGCTGGTGGAAACCTTTACGGTACTGATTGCCAACGCCCTGGAGCGGATGGCGCTGTCGCACAGCGAGGCGGCGTCCCGGCTTTCGGCGGAACGAGAGCAGTTGCGCAATGCGCTACTGTCGGCGCTGTCGCACGACCTGCGCACCCCGCTGACGGTGCTGTTTGGTCAGGCGGAAATGCTGATGCTCGACCTGGCCAGCGACAACTCAAAATATGTGCCGCAGGCCAGCCAGATCCGAGAGCAGACGCTGAGCACTATCCGGCTGGTGAGCAACATGCTGGATATGGCGCGCATTCAGTCGGGCGGCCTCAACCTGCGTGAAGAGTGGCTGGCGCTGGAAGAGGTGATCGGCGGGGCGCTGAGCAGCATGGCACCGTCGCTGAAAGGGCATGAGGTTCAGCTCGATCTGCCGGATGACATCGTGCTGATTAAAGGCGACAGCACGCTGCTGGAACGCGTCTTCACTAACCTGATTGAGAACAGCCTGAAGTATGCCGGTAACAGCGCGCCGCGTGGAATCCGCGCCTGGCGTGCTGCGACACGGCTGGAGATTGCGGTCTGGGACAGCGGACCGGGCATTGCTGAAGAGGATTTAACCCGGATATTCGATAAGTTCTGGCGCGGTAATAAAGAGTCGGCGGTGCCGGGCGTCGGGCTGGGTCTGGCAATCTGTAAAACCATTGTCGAGAGCCACGGCGGCCAGATCTGGGCAGAGAACCGACCCGAAGGTGGCGCGGCATTTCGTCTCTCACTGCCGCTGCCGCCGGTCCCTGAAATTTCTGACGAAGGGCTGAAATAACTTCACAGTGGATCGGTTATACTTCCGGACCTGTTTGATTATTCGTGGGATTGTATGGAACGTTTTACCGAAAACCTGATGTATGCATCGCGCTGGTTGCTGGCTCCGGTTTACATTGGACTTTCGCTGGGATTGCTGGCGCTGACCATTAAATTTTTCCAGGAAATTTTCCACCTGCTGCCCAACATTTTCAGCATTGCGGAAAACGATCTGATCCTGCTGCTGCTGTCGCTGGTGGATATGACGCTGGTGGGCGGCCTGCTGGTGATGGTGATGCTGTCGGGTTATGAGAACTTCATCTCCAAGCTTGATATCGACGAAGACAAAGAGAAGCTGAGCTGGCTGGGCAAGATGGACTCCGGCTCGCTGAAAAACAAAGTCGCGGCTTCTATCGTGGCCATCTCTTCGATTCACCTGCTGCGGGTGTTTATGGAAGCGCGCAACGTCGATAATGATAAGCTGATGTGGTACGTGATTATCCACCTGACCTTCGTGCTCTCGGCCTTTGTGATGGGCTGGCTGGACAAAATGTCGCGCTACGATAAAAAGTAATTTATCACCTGGCGACCCGCTGAGGCGGGCGCCTGCTTTATCCCTTCCGCTCTGCTCCCCCTGAACGGCCTGCTGGCTTCGACGCCGGGCGCGTGCCCGCCAGCTGCGGCATCACCTCTTTGATCATGGCAAAAAAGTGTTGCAGCCTGGCCGGGTAGTAACTCGCCCAGGGATAGGTCAGCCACACCGGCAGCGGCGGGGCCTGCCAGGCGGGCATCAGTTGAACCAGACTGCCGTCAGTCAGATCGTCCTGCACCGCCCACGAAGAGACAATCGCCGCCCCCATCCCGGCCAGCGCCGCTTTGCGCACCGCATATAAACTGTCGCTGCTCAGCCGGGGCGTAATCGCCAGGTTCACCGGCTGGCCGTCGTCAATTTTCTGCAACGCCACTTCATTACGGTAAAAGCTGGTCAGCGCCAGCCACGGCAGCTCGCGCAACTGCTCCACCCGTTCAATCGGCGGATGCTGCGCCAGCAGGTGCGGGGCCGCCACCACAATGCGCGGCACTTCGGCCAGCAGAATCGCCACGACCGAGGAATCGGTGGGCGCACCGACCTGAATGGCGCAGTCCACGTTCTCCGCCATAAAGTCGGGCGTGCGGTCATTCAGCATCCACTCGATATTGAGCCGGGGAAAGCGGTGCAGATAGTCCACCAGCGGCGCGATCAGCTGATCCTGACCAAAGGCGTGCGGCGCACGAACCCGCAGCGTACCGATTGGGTCATCGCTGGCACCGGTCAGCTCATCTTCCAGCGCATGCCAGGTCGCCAGCAGCTGCCGTGCCCGGGCGTAGCAGCGTTCGCCATCATCGGTGAGCTTCAGCGCATGAGTGGTGCGCAGGATCAGCTTGAGGCCCAGCCGCTGCTCCAGGGTCTGTAAGCGACGGCTGACGGTAGGCTGTGTTGTGCCGAGCTGGGCCGCGGCGGCGGACAAGCTACCGCTCTCGACAATACGGATAAACGTCTGCATCAGGTCGATGCGATCGCTGCTGTTAGAGTTGTTCATACGTACCACGCATAACGGTTTTGTCTGGTATCAGTCTACCGCGTATAACCGTGATGCGCTTTAATGGTTGCACGAAATGACGAGGATTACAGCATGTCAGCCATACAGACTCAGACGCAAAATGAATCGCTCTCCACGCCGCTGGTGTTTACCCTGGCCGCCGGAGCCGGGCTCAGCGTCGCATCGATTTACTACAGCCAGCCGATGCTGGATATCATCAGTAAGCAGTTTAATGCGGGCATCGGCGCAGTCGGCATGGTGCCGATGCTGACTCAGGCGGGCTATGCGCTGGGTATTCTGCTGCTGGCTCCGCTGGGCGATCGTCACGACCGCCGCACTATTATCTTTATCAAAGGCTTACTGCTGGTCGCAGCGCTGCTACTGTGTGGCTTTTCCGGCGGACTCAGCGCGCTGCTGGTTGCCAGTTTTATTACCGGGCTGACCGCCACCGTGGCGCAGGATATTGTGCCCGCGTCGGCGGCGCTGGCCCCGGAACGCAGCCGGGGGAAAATCGTCGGCGCGGTGATGACCGGGCTGCTGGTAGGTATCCTCTTGTCGCGGGTGGTCAGCGGCGTCGTAGCGGAGTATTTCGGCTGGCGCACCCTGTATATGATCGCCGCGCTGGCGGTGCTACTGATTACGCTGACGCTGTGGCGGGTGTTGCCGCGCTTTGCACCCGGTACTTCGGTGAGCTATCCGCGCCTGTTGCTGTCGCTGGTGCATCTGTGGCGTCACCATCAGACGCTGCGCCGCGCTGCGCTGGCTCAGGGTCTGCTGTCGGTCGCCTTCAGCGCCTTCTGGTCGACGCTGGCGTTAATGCTTAGCGACCGCTTTCATCTCGACAGTGCCGTGGCCGGAGCGTTTGGGTTAGCCGGTGCAGCAGGCGCTATGGCAGCGCCGCTGGCGGGCAGTTTCGCTGACCGCATTGGTCCGGCAAGGGTGACGCAGGCCGGTGCCGCGCTGGTGACGATCTCTTTTGCACTGATGTTTCTGCTGCCGTTATTGCCCATGCCCGCGCAGCTAGCGCTGATTGTGGTTTGTACCATCGGCTTTGATTTAGGCGTGCAGGCCACGCTGGTGGCGCATCAGACGCTGGTCTATGGCCTGGCACCAGAAGCACGCAGTCGCCTGAATGCATTGCTGTTTACCGTGGTGTTTATCGGTATGGCGACCGGAGCGGCGCTGGGCAGTCTGGCGCTGGCCCACTGGAGCTGGAATGGCGTCGTTGCGCTCGCAACCTTAGCCGGCGCAGCGGCGCTGGCGGTCCGCTTAGCCAGTCGTCACCTGAAAAACTGACACCTTGCCCGTCAAAAAATGTGCCAGGCTTATTCATAAACCCGAAATATTCTGGAGCGTTATGAACTTTTTAGCCTGGACAGCAGCGACGGGCGGCCTTCTGCTGCTGATGTCGCTGGCTTCCGGTTGGATTCACCGGGGGCCCGTCACCTCATTTGGTCTGTTCCTTATCGCGGGCATGCTGTGCGGCCCGTGGGGATTTGATGTTATCCACCTCGATATCGTCACTCATTCCGAAGCCGTGGCCCATATCACCGAAATCACCATGGCGGCCTCGCTGTTTATCACCGGTCTTAAGCTGCGTCAGCCGCTGCAGAACAACTGCTGGCACACCGGGCTGAAGCTGGCGTTTCCCGCCATGCTGCTCACCGTCGCCGCGATGGCGCTACTGGCGCACTTCCTGGTGGGATTGGACTGGCCGGTTGCGCTGGCGTTTGGGGCGATTGTCGCGCCGACCGATCCGGTGCTGGCGAGCTTAATCTCGGTCAACGATGCGCAGGATGATGATTCGCTGCGCGTAGCAATCTCCAGTGAAGCGGGCATGAACGATGGCTCCGCGCTGCCCCTGCTGATACTGGCGCTGCTGCTGTTTAATGGCGAGAGCCTGAGTGGCGCGATGCTGGCGCACTGGGGTGCGGTTGAGGTGCTCTGGGCGATTGGTGGCGGTCTGATTATTGGCTTTGTACTGGGGCAGTTAATCGGCATGCTGGCGACCCGACTGCGCAATGCCAATGGCGACGTAGCGCCTAATGATTTCCTGGCGCTGGCGCTGATTGCGCTGAGTTATTCGCTGGTGGAATACGTGGGTGCCTCCGGCTTCCTGGCCGCCTTCGCCGCCGGACTGGGGTTACGCCGTGCCGAGCTGGGCGTGTTCCGTCGCCATCAGCCTGACGATCTCTCTGACGACGAGCGTGTGTTGCCCTCTGAGGCGCTGGTGAACCCTAACAAACGTCTGGCGCATCAGGGCAACAACAATATGGTGAAGTCGATTGGGTTTGTAGTAGGCGACGCGCTCTCTTTTGGCGATACTATTGAACGTTTACTGGCGGCTGGCATGATGGTGGTGCTGGGCGTCACACTGGCGCAGCACTGGAACATCTACGGCGTGCTGATTGGGCTGGTGCTGTTTGCCGTAGTACGACCGCTAGCCGTCTGGCTGGTGACGCTGCGCGCCGGACTGCCACTCGGGCAGCGCCTGCTGATTGGCTGGCTGGGCATACGGGGGATTGGCAGTCTGAACTACATTGCCTGGGCCTGGACGCATGGCATGCAAGGCCCGCAGATGGAAATTATGACGAATATGGCGTTAACGCTGGTGGTCTGCAGCGTGGTGGTTCATGGCACCACCGTGACGCCGCTGCTGAACTGGCGTCAGAAGCGCCTTGAGGCCCTTCAGCGCAAGGTTTAACCCGAATCAACAGGAGTTAAAAATGAAAGTCACTCAGATAGTGCTGCTAAGCCTCCTTGCCTCCGGCAGCGCGCTGGCAGCGGACGACGCTGATACTGAGCAGAATGTTTACGCCAGTCAGTTGTGCCACATTGTCAGCGGCGAGAAAAAGGTCGCCACTGCAGATCATTACGTCGAGCAGATGAAATCGACCGTGGCGGGTGGTCAGTCACCCTCTGCGATGAATCAGCCGGAATTTGATGAAGAGTCCGCGCGTGAAGTGGCCAGTGCCTGGCTGCAACTTGGCGACGATGAACGGGCCAAACTGCGCGTCAACGAACAGCAGTGTGAACAGGCCGTGATGGCCCAATTCCAGCAGGAAGATTAAGCCTGCCGGATAAGATAAAAACGCGCCTGCCGGGCGCGTTTTTTTATGGCTTTTCAGGGGCCATTGCGTACATAATCGCCACCCATGGCACCAGACTTGCATCTGTTAATTCTTCGGTAGCCTGCCGCAATGGCTTGCTCATTACTCTGGCATCACACAACAGGCATTATGATTACGCGTCGACGCTTTATTCTCGGCACGGGAGCGCTTGGGCTCTCCATGACCACCGGCAAATTATTTGCCCGTGATGACATTATCCCCCTCTGGCCGGACGATCCGCCCGGCGGCGGCGGCCCATCCGGCCAGTTGCATATTAACAGCAGCGGCTCCTGGTCAAATATCGTCAGCCCGGCGATTCAGCGCTTTAAACCGGAAAATCCCAATGGCGAAGCGGTATTAATCGCCGCAGGCGGCGGGTATCGCTGGATCGGCATGGGCCGCGAAGCCTGGCCGGTAGCGCGCTGGCTGAACGCCAGTGGCTATACCGCCTATGTGCTCAGCTATCGGTTGCCGCATGAGAAGTGGCAGGCGGGACGGCTGGCACCGCTGCAGGATGCGCAGCGCGCCATCCGGCTGGTACGCTCTTTTGAGCGCAAGGTGCATGTACTGGGCTTCTCGGCAGGCGGACATCTGCTGGGGCTGGCGGCGGCGCGGCCGGACTTTGAATCTTATCCGGCCATCGACCCGCTGGATGAAGTGGTGCCGAAAGTCGATAGTGTTGGCCTGATCTATCCGGTCATCACCCTGGAAGCGCCTTATCAGCATACCAACACGCATCTGATGATGGTCGGCAAAAATGCCACCCCGCAGGATGAGGCGAACTGGTCGGTACAGAACTTCGTGACCCGGCAGTATCCGCCGACGTTTCTGGCGCAGGCCGAGGACGATCACACCTCCAATCCGTTTAACACCGCGCTGATGCGTGACACCTGTCGCCGTAACCGCGTGCCGGTTGAGCTGATTCAGATCAGCAAAGGCGGACATGGATTCGGTCTGGGTAAGGCGGGCACGCCTGCGGCGTTGTGGGATCAGGCGTATGTACGCTGGCTGGATCGCGTAAGCTGAGTTGCACTGACGCGGTGCTGCACTGCACGGTCAGAAAGCGGATGTGGACGCGGCATAAAAAAACAGGCGACCTTAAGTCGCCTGTCTTGTTTCTGAAGCCCGGTGCGGGTTAACGCATCGTCACAAACTCTTCCGCTGCGGTCGGGTGGATCGCCACGGTGTTGTCGAAGTCTTTCTTGGTGGCACCCATTTTCAGCGCCACGGCGAAGCCCTGCAGCATCTCATCCATACCGAATCCGATGCCGTGAATGCCGACGATCTTCTCATCGGCACCCACACACACCAGCTTCATGCGGCACGGCTGACGATGCTGGGTGACTGCGGTGTACATGGCGGTAAACGACGATTTATAGACCTTCACCTGCTCGTCGCCATACTGTTCGCGCGCCTGCGGCTCGGTCAGCCCCACAGTGCCAATCGGCGGATGGCTGAACACCACGGTCGGCACGTTGCTGTAATCCAGATGCTCGTCCGGCTTGTTGTTAAACAGACGCTCAGAGAGACGACGGCCTGCAGCAACCGCAACCGGCGTCAGCTCAACCGCACCGGTGTTGTCGCCCACGGCGTAGACACCTGACACATTAGTGTTCTGGAATTTATCGACGCTGATATAGCCTTTCTCATCCAGCGCCACGCCCGCGGCCTGAATATTGAGATTGTCCGTTTCAGGCTCACGGCCAATCGCCCAGACCAGGCAATCCACGGTGTAGTCGCTGCCGTTTTCCAGCTGCAGCGTCAGGCTGCCATCGCTGTTTTTAATCACAGCCTTCGGAATGGCTTCGGTGTGCAGCACCGGGCCTTCGCTGTTCATCACTTCGACCAGCGTCTCGGTAAGCAGCGGGTCGAAGCTGCGCAGCGGCGCGTGTTTACGTACGAACAGATGGGTTTCCGATCCCAGGGCATTCACCACGCCCGCCAGTTCGACCGCGATGTAGCCCGCGCCGACAACCGCGGTGCGTTTAGGCAGCGCGTCCAGCTCGAAGAAGCCGTCGGAATCGATGCCGTACTCCGCACCCGGAATAGAAGGGTGAACCGGACGACCGCCGGTCGCGATCAGAATATGGTTAGCCGTGATAATCTCGCCGTTAACTTCAACGCTGTGCGCATCGACAAAGCGGGCAAAGCCTTTGATCACTTCAACTTTGTTTTTACCCAGCACGTTGTCATAAGAGCTGTGGATGCGATCGATATAGGCGCTGCGGTTTTTGACCAGCGTTGCCCAGTCGAAGCGATTGACGGTGGTGTCGAAGCCATAATCCGGCCCGTAGAGATGGATAGCTTCGGCGATTTGCGCGGCGTGCCACATGATTTTTTTCGGCACGCAACCCACGTTCACGCAGGTGCCACCCAGCTCTTTAGCTTCAATCAGGGCGCATTTCTGGCCATACATAGCCGCACGGTTAATCGAGGCGATGCCGCCGCTGCCGCCGCCAATGGCGAGATAGTCGAAATGTCGGGTCATTGAAGTATCCATCCGGTTGCATAAAAAATTGGGGTTGAGTGTAACGCTGCGGGTCGAAATGACGCAAAGTTTGCGCCTATGATTGTAATAGGGTTCTGTTTTTTCACTCGCTGACAGGGAAGCATACCATGCACCTCACTTTTCTTGGCACCGGCGGCGGTGCGCCCAGCCTGCAACGTAACGTGACCTCCATTGCTTTTACCCGCGCGCTGAGTGGTGAAACCTGGCTGTTCGACTGCGGGGAGGGCACGCAGTTACAGTTTATGCGCTCCAGCCTGAAACCGGGCAAGCTGGATAAGATTTTTATCACTCATCTGCATGGCGATCATATTTTCGGCCTGCCGGGCTTACTTACCAGCCGGTCGATGGCCGGACTGACCTCACCCATGACGGTTTATGGCCCCAGAGGATTAAAGACCTTTGTTGAGACGGCGCTGTCGATCAGCGGCTCCTACACCGACTATCCGCTGAACATCGTTGAGATTGAGGCGGGCTGGACGCTGGATGACGGTGAGTTTCGTATCAGTGCCTGGCCGCTGAGCCATCCGGTGGAGTGCTTTGGCTATCGCATTGAACAGCATGACAAACCTGGCCTGCTGGATGCCGAGCGGTTGAAAGCCGAAGGGGTGCCCCGCGGCCCATGGTTCCAGCAGCTGAAGCAGGGGGAATGTGTGACGCTGGAAGATGGGCGGGTCATTAACGGCGCTGATTACCTTGGCCCGGCGACACCCGGCAAAAAGCTGGCCATCTTTGGCGATACGGCACCTACGGAGGTCGCGCTGCAGCTGGCAGCGGATGTTGACCTGATGGTGCATGAAACCACGCTGGAGGCGGCGATGATGGAAAAAGCCAACGGGCGCGGGCACTCCACGACCCTGCAGGCGGCGGAGGTGGCAAAGCGCGCCGGGGCAAAGCGGATGATCGCCACCCATTTCAGCTCCCGCTATCTGGCAAAGGACATGAGCCGCCTGCTGGCGGAGTGCCAGACCATTTTCCCCCGCACCGAGCTGGCCTCGGACCTGGCTGTGTTTACGGTTTAGTGATGCAGCGCCGGATAAGTAAACAGCAGCAGATGGGTGATATTCAGAGCGAAGTGCAGGGCGGTCGCCAGCCATAAGCGGCCGCTCCAGTGCCACGCCAGACCATAAAGCAGCCCGGCCAGCGTCGCGAAAATTACCAGCAGCACGCCGCCGGTGACATGCGCCAGCCCGAACACCAGCGCGCTGATTACCAGCGCGGGCATTCCACCCAGCGCATCCCTCAGCCGCTGTTGCAGATAGCCGCGGAACAGCGCCTCTTCGGCCAGCGAAACAAAGAACAGATTGGCCAGCATAAACGCGGGCAGCCAGGGCGGAAAGTGAGGCTCCACGGCCAGACCGCCCAGCAGCACGGCGCTACCCAGCAGCAGCGGCACGGCGGCGATTAATGCCAGTACAGCGATCCACGGATAACGCGGCGGACAGGCGCGGGCGCGGAACAGCGTCGGCAGGCAGGCCAGTAGCACAAAGGGGATCAGCGCTTTATCGAAGTTGAAGGAGAAGCTGAATGGCAGACTCTGTGCGCCCACCTTAACCTCATCAACGACGAGCGGATTGTGAAAGCCGGGAAAAAGATGGAGGAACAATCCCAGCGACATCAGCACCAGCAGCGCTTCACTCAGGATGTGCTGCCGGGAACGGATTGGGTCAAAGCGGCGCAGCGCGACCAGTGCCGCAACCCCGGTCAGCAGTGGCAGCACCGGCCACGTCAGAACGTCGTGATAAAACCCGAGCAGCGCGGCGAGCGCTAACAGCAGTAGCGCCAGACGCCGGGCGGGTTGTAGCGCGCCCAGCGCGCCTGCCAGCAGAATCCACATAATCGGTTTATTCAGGAACGATCTGATTCACCACGAAGTGACCGGTACCGGCCGGAACCAGTTTCTTGTGCAGCCACGGCAGCAGGGTAGTCATCTGATCGGCCAGCTTCCACGGCGGGTTAATCACGATCATGCCGGAGGCGGTCATGCCGCGCTGATCGCTGTCCGGACGGGCGGCCAGCTCGACCTGCAGAATATTGCGAATGCCTGTCGCTTCCAGGTCGCGCAGCATGTGTTTGATCTGCTGACGTAACACCACCGGATACCACAGCGCAAAGACGCCGGTGCCAAAACGTTTATGGCCTTCCTGAATCCCTTTCACTACCGCCTGGTAGTCGCTTTTCATCTCATACGGCGGGTCGATCAGAACCAGACCGCGACGCGACGGCGGTGGCAGTTTCGATTTTAACTGCTGATAACCGTCGGCACGGTCGACGCGCGCGCGATTATCTTTGCTGAATTCGTTACGCAGCAGCGGATAGTCGCTGGAGTGCAGCTCGGTGAGTTGCAGCCTGTCATCTTCACGCAGCAGATGACGGGCAATCAGCGGGGAGCCGGGATAGTAGCGCAGCGAGGGGCCACGATTCAGCGCACCGATCGCGTCAAAATAGGGTTGCAGCAGTTCCGGTGCATCGGGCTGTTGCCAGATACGCGAGATGCCTTCCAGATATTCACCGGTTCGCTCGGCGTGTTCGCCACTCAGCTGGTAGCGGCCTGCGCCTGCATGGGTATCCAGGTAGAAAAACGGTTTCTCTTTCTCTTTCAGCGCCGTGATGATCAGGCTCAGAACGGTGTGCTTCAGCACGTCGGCATGGTTGCCCGCATGGAAGCTATGGCGATAACTCAGCATTGTTTATCCTGTTGAATGTATAAGGTTTTAATTGATGGAAAATCAATTTATACCAATTATTACCTCACGTATTACCCACAGAACGACGCACAGCACCCGACGCAGGAAAAGCATGAGAATCCGCGATTATATCAGGGATGGCCTGGCGATGGACCAGAAGCGTGATAACAAATCGGGATTATACGTCAGCAAAATAATCCGGGTACAACGCGATCAGCCCGCTATTCCTGAAACCGTCCGAATTCACCAGCATGCCTCGCGGCATACAACGTACGCGAAAACGCAACGCAGACCCGCCCGCGTTACATCATCCTCCTTTAACTTCATCAGTTGAAAAAAGTTAGAGAAGAGGCTGATCACTCCCCATTACGCAGCACCTGTCTGGGGGGGGTAATTCGATTGCTTAATGCAGAGCGGGCGTCAACGCGTCGTAACGTCTTATTTTATGTGAGGCAGATTTTATTTGTTGTGGGATACGGTAACCGACAGTCTGATATCGCTTAATCTGCTGTCAGTTAATGTCTGAAGCTGCTCAGGAAAAAAGCTTAATGAATACATGGATATTGATTTTTATCAATAAAAATTCAAAAGATTTTTTAACGAAGCGCTGTTGTCGACGAATTCCAGGGGCGCTATTTCTGCCTGAAAGATAACGGCAATTTTATTTTTCATGGCAAAGAAAATTTTTGCAGATGATGACTTTTCGAGTCTGCTTTGCCAAAGGATTTGTCGTTTAATGTTTGTTTGAGTTAGGTGTCATTTTATTAAATATAACGGAAACTCTTTTAAATAATTTTATTTAATTTGATTTTTATATTTGAATGTAACCTGTTTTTTTGTGTGATTTATTCTTTATCAATTTTCGGAATTTTTATTTGTAAGTGTATAATTATATTGGTTTTTATGGTTTTTTTATTTTCTTAATTTGATCGGAAATATCGATCGTTATTATTTTAACAATCGAAGAAAACTATTTACGCTCAATTTTAGCTCGGTTGCGGGCCGCGCAAAACGGCTATACAATTACTGCCGAATGAGCGAATTTCATTAAATGAATTCGATCGTGAAGAGGAACTTTGATGAAATGGATCTGGAATTAACACGAAGGCATGCTTTTTCAAGTGAAAATATTAGAGAAAGACTGAAGGCTTACGGTTTCACAGAAATTGATGACATTCTTAGTTTTCTGAATTTGTTTCGTGAGTCTCCTCCCGGTAACTGTGAATATATCTATATTCGTAGTAAGTTGGGCCTTTGCTTACAGCAACACGATAATGAAAGTGATTATTTTATTCCACTCAGAGAGTTTGTGACTGAGCTTGATTGTCTTATTGACTTTCATTAGATGATTATTTTCATTTTCTGCTGCGTGGCGATTTTATCTCCGGTGACAGTAATTAAACTGGCTCGGTAGATTGAATAAATGAATAGAGAAAACAGATTTGCCTGCATGTGTTTTATCGTGCCGGGCTGGCAAGGCCGTTAAGGCAAATTCACGGTGTTTTAAACGTTAAATCAAGGAAAACAAATGAAAAAGAATGCGATTGTCGCAGCTATGGGTATGGCCGCTTTTATTTTTTCTGGCGCAGTTATGGCCGCAACCGCAACAGACAGTACTGATGTGACCTTTACCGGTTCAATTACTGAAACGCCCTGCTCACTGGATGCCGGATCACAAGGTCAGGAAGTCAAACTGGGGCATATTGCCGCTCACGTGCTGGAAAACGAGGGGCAATCATCACCTGTCAATTTCCAGTTTAACCTTAAGGATTGTGATGTTACGACGATGAAAAACGTGTCAGTAACCTTTACTGGCACAGCAGACAGTCAGGATAGCTCTCTGCTGGCGCTGGGTGGCGGGCAGGCTAAGGGTGCGGGTATCGCCATTGCTCATGGCGATAGCCTGGTCAAACTGGGAGAAGCGACAGCTAAACAAGCACTGGCTAAAGGTTCTAACACGCTGCAATTCGCCGCCTTCCTCAAAGGTGATGGTGCGTCAGAAGTCCTGCCAGGTGACTTCACCTCTGTATCCAACGTGACCTTCACATACCAATAAGTACCTTGCAGGGTATGTCACTGACATACCCTGGCTTTATTTCTGTCGGGATAAAATAAATGAATCGTCAAAGAATGTTCGCTGTACTATTGGTGATTTCACTTTTCAGTTACTGCAAGCTTATTTACGCTGAAGCAAATGACGAAACAACCGTATATGTTTCAGGTGATATTCTCGACACGCCTTGTACCATCGCACCAGATAGCCGCATGCAAGTTATTTCTATGGGGCGGATCAGACCAGCAGAAATCGAGCATACAGGTGCAGGAGAGGCAATACCCTTCACTATTCGCCTGATTGACTGTCGGCTTCAGCGCATCGATCCTCACCAGCCCAACTGGCAACGCTTTGCCGTCAGCTTTGATGGTCAGACGGATGGTGACGACTTTGCTCTGGCAGGTACGGCGCAGGGCATGGCTCTGCAACTTGCTGACGAGAATGGAAATATTGCGCACCCTGGCGTGCCGTTGCCTCAGGCTGTACTGCATAACGGCGAGCAGGTGCTGCACTATACTCTGCGTCTGGTCAGCAACCATCAGCCGCTTCGTGAAGGATCTTATTCTTCTGCTATTCACTTCCGACTGAACTATTTCTGATGTTCTCTCTGTTGAATCGTCCCTCGCCTGTGTGCCGCAGTCTATTCAGCTGCCTGACAATCCTGTGCTTTGCTCCGGGGTGGGTCATTGCAGATGAGGCTGATGTGCAATTCAACACCGATGTAATGGATGTCAAAGATCGGGAAAATATCGACCTGGGTGAGTTTTCCCGGGCAGGCTATGTTATGCCAGGCACCTATACCATGACGGTGCATATCAATAAAACCAGCCTGCCAGCGCAAAGCATTACCTTTTACGTCCCTGACAATGATCCTAAGGGGAGTGAAGCCTGTTTAACACGATCATTGGTTAATAGCTTAGGCCTAAAAGAAAACCTCTATCAAAAGTTAACCTGGTGGCATGACGGTCAATGTTTGAAAGTCGACAATGCTGCACTAAAAGGAATGAGTGTAAGAGGAGAGCTGGCAACGGCGTCGCTCTATCTGAGTATTCCCCAGGCCTATCTGGAATACACCAGCGACGACTGGGATCCACCTTCCCGTTGGGATGATGGTATTCCGGGCATTCTGCTGGACTATTTTGCTAGTGTGCAGCGTACCCAGGGACAGGGTGAGAGTCGTTCCGGCTACTCTGCCAGCGGTAACGGCACGGTGGGCGCGAATGCGGGCGCATGGCGGCTACGTGCCGACTGGCAGATGACTCGTTTCCATAATGGCGATACAACGAATCAATCGTTTCAGTGGAGCCGCTATTATCTGTATCGTGCTATTCGCAGCCTGCGGGCGAAACTGGTGGTGGGTGAAGATTACCTGAGCTCCGATCTGTTCGATAACCCACGCTTTACGGGTATTCGTCTGGCTTCAGATGATAATCAACTGCCGCCAAACCTGCGCGGATATGCGCCTGAGGTGACCGGCGTCGCCCGAACCAATGCCAGGGTCACGATTAGTCAGCAGGGACGCGTCATCTATGAGAGCCAGGTGGCACCCGGTCCTTTCCAGATCCAGACCCTGAATGACGCGACCAGCGGCATGCTGGATGTCACCGTGCAGGAACAGGATGGCTCTGTACAACACTATCAGGTTAATACTGCCAGCGTTCCTTATCTGACGCGGCCTGGTATGGTGCGCTATAAACTCGCTACCGGAAGACCTGATGATATGCGTCACCGCGTTAGCGGGCCGGTATTCGGAACCGGGGAGTTTTCATGGGGCGTAAACAATGGCTGGTCATTGTATGGCGGTGGCCTGTTCAGTGAAAGTTACAACTCACTTTCAGTCGGTATTGGACGTGATTTGCTGGCGATGGGTGCGATGTCATTAGATGCTTCAACTTCCCGCGCCGAACTTTCTCAACAAGGAAAAACACAGGGTAACTCTTACCGTCTCAGCTATTCAAAAACGTTTGATTCACTTGACAGTCAGGTGACATTCGCTGGCTATCGCTTCTCAGAACGCAGTTATATGAGCCTGAGTGAATATCTGGATGCGCGCGAATCCGGGCTGAAAACGGGTGGCAGTAAACAGATGTATACCGTGTCATTCAATAAACAATTTCGCAGTATTGGCCTTAGCAGTTATTTCAATATTAGTCGCCAGACATTCTGGGATAACCAGCCAGCAAATATTCGTTACTCCGTGATGCTATCGAAATATTTTGATTTTTGGAAACTTAAGAATCTGAGCTTTTCATTGTCTCTTTTTCGCAATCAGTATCTGGGCTCCTGGGACAAAGGCGGTTTTGTCTCGCTTTCCATGCCGCTGGGCCAGCAGGGCGGCATCAGTTACACCACAAGTGTGAATGATGGCGTAGCACTGCATCGCGTCGGTTACTCCAACCGATTAAGTGAACGTGATAGCTACCAGATTAGCGCTGACGGTAACCAGAAGAGTCAGGGGGCGAGCGGATCCTTCACTCATTCAGGCGATTCTGCTGATATCAGTGCCAGCACTGATTACCAGGCCGGTCGTTATGCTTCTGCCAGCTTGTCTGCCCGTGGCGGCATGACAGCAACGCTGCATGGCGCGGCACTGCACCGGGTTAATCAACCCGGTGGTACCCGGTTGATGATTGGTGCTGAGGGCATTTCCGGACTGCCGGTTCACGGGTTCGGTAACACCGTCACCACCAATTTTACCGGCGCTGCGGTACTGAGTGATGTTAATAGCTATTACCGCAATCGTGCTGCCGTTGATATTACACATCTGGCTGATGATATTGACATTTCCGGCGCTTCGTCGGTAACAGAAGCCACACTGACTGACGGTGCAATCGGGTTTCGTCGCTTTGATGTGATGACCGGTAAAAAAGCCATGGTCACCATCGGCTTGCAAGACGGAGGTTCACCGCCGTTTGGTGCCATCGTGATGAATAAAAAGGGCCAACAAACCGGGATGGTCGGGGACGATGGCATAACCTGGCTGAATGGAATGAACCCGGGCGAACAGATGGATGTGAACTGGAGTGGGCGCACACAGTGCGTGGTGACATTGCCACCACAACTTAATGTTCCGGCACTGCTACTCCCCTGCATTCTGAATCGGGATCGCCAGGATAAAAAGCAGCATGAGAGTAAATAACACCCAACGAGAGATGAGAAATAATGCGCATCAGTAATCAACACGCCCTTCTGGGTGTCAGTCTGCTGGCAGGTATATTCTTTGGTCAACCCGCTTCCGCCGCAATCGCGCTTGACCGGACCCGGGTAATTTTTCCCGGTAATGAGCATGCAATTTCGCTGAATATTCACAATGAAAATACCCAGTTGCCCTTTCTGGCGCAAGCCTGGCTGGAAGACAGTAACGGCAAAAAAATCAACTCACCGCTGGCGATTTTACCGCCATTGCAGCGGCTGGAACCAGGGGCTTCCAGTCAGTTAGAGATTCGTGCGATGCCCGCAGCGATGCAACTGCCTCAGGACCGGGAAACCCTGTTTTATTTTAATCTGCGCGAGATTCCGCCACGGAGTAAAACGCCGAATACCTTGCAGCTTGCATTACAGACACGGGTAAAATTTTTCTACCGGCCTAAAGCACTTCAGCTGGCTAATGGGACAGCGACCGCATTTCAGCAAAAGCTTAAGCTCAGTCGGCAAGGTCAGAATGAAGTCGTGAATAACCCAACCCCCTACTACATCAGTCTGGTTGCTGCGCATAGTCACGCTACCCGTGAACCGGTGAGCGGATTCAGACCGCTGATGATTGCACCTGGAAGCAGTGCCTCACTAGGTGCAATCGCAGATGCTCTGGGGAGTGAACCCACTCTGACCTATATCAACGACTATGGCGGCAGTGTTGATCTCAACTTCCATTGCGCAGGCAGTCAATGTCAGGTTGCGAATTCCGCTCGCTGAGGGAAGGGAGCAAAGAATGAAAGGTGTCTCTCACTGGGTGCAAAAAGTAATGCAACCGTTGTCCTTAGTAGTGCTGATGTTGGCCACAGGGCAGGCTGCTTATGCGGGAGAAAATGATGTTGTCGATGGCGATACCGGCGTGTTGTATGTCAGTGGCGCGCTGGCACGAGGAGCCTGCAATGTCGACAGCGATACGCTTGAGCAGTCGGTCAATTTAGGCACGCTCAGCAGTGGTGAGTTAATCAATCCCGGAGAGCGAGGTGCGGGTCGTGCATTTCATCTGAAATTGCATGACTGTTTTGATCCTGAAGCTATCTCGCAGCCTGGCCGTGATGGGAACAGAGCCATTGGCGACGGGTTGCCTTTTATCCGAGTCAATTTTATGAGTGCCGCAGATCCTGATAACCACGCGTTAATTGCTGTTAATGGTGCGCAGGGATTCGGGCTACGGCTTGAGGATGCCCGTCATAAAGCTGTGCCTCTGAATCAACAGGCTGAACCTCTGCGAGTCAAAAATGGCGATTCAGTGCTTACCTATTATTTATTGCCTGAACGTACCCATGCCAGCCTGAAGGAAGGAGCCTGGCAAGCTGTTGTCTACGTAGGGGTGAGTTATGATTAATTCTGAGAGTAAATATGGCCGCTATTTGATAATGATTTTGCTTATACCGCTCCTTTACTTACCTCCGGTTCGGGCGGGTGATAGCAATCTTTACGGTGAGGTAAATATTAATGTCACGGTGCTGGCTCCACCCTGCGATATCAATGAGGAGGATCAGTCCGGGATTTCAGTCTTATTTCCACCGGTGAGTTATCGACAGTTTTATAATCAGGGTGCTTCACCGGAAGCGCCGTTTACGTTACGACTCAGTCACTGCGATATTAGCCAGGCAAAATCCGTGCGTTCTACTTTTACCGGGCCTGAAGAGGACTCACTACCGGGATTACTGGCGTTATCACCACAAAGCGAGGCAAAAGGGATTGCGGTGGGGATAAAATCTGCCGGAGATGGCAAGCAAATTAAGATTAATAAAAAAAGTGATGCTTTTGCGTTAGCCGAAGGGGATATGGCATTTCATTTCATTGCCTGGCTACAGGCTACACCTGAAGCGCTTACAGACCATACTATTGAGGCGGGTGAGTTTACGGCTCAGGCTGTGATTAGCCTCAGCTATGAATAATAATCTTAGAGATCAGGAAAGTGAAAATTAAAATTTCATTAGCGATGATATTTATTTTTAGCGTGATTGGTTTAAGTGAATACGCCCATGCCGGAGCCTATGTCAGGGCTATTTCACGTCACGGTAATGATGTTACGCAACAAATTGTCGCATGGACAGAAGAGGATAACGCACCCAATCCCTGTAAAGGTGAACACGTCTGTTATGTCGGGCCTGATGTAAAATACTCAACACATCCACCCGGACTTTACGGGACATGTATGGTGTCGGATAACTGTATTCAAGCTCAGTCCTATAATACTGCAAAAGAAGTGGCAGAAGCCTATAATAAAGCACATCCGATTCCTTTCACTGCAGAATTCGGTATCGAAAATGAAAATGCCTCCTGCGTCGGACTCTATTATCTGACAGAGCAACCCACGACTGCCGAGCATAACGGCATGCTATGGCCTGGCAGTGTCTGCGGTGTCATTCCTCCTGAGAATCAAACCTGTGATCTGACTATTCCCACAACGATTGATTTTGGCACGCTCAACAGCTGGCAAGTTGCCGGGCAAAAGAAGACGATTACCGGCACGATTACCTGCAAGCTTTCCACAACGTTGCTTGTTACTGCAACGTCTAAAAATAGCCAAAAACCTGGCGTTGTTTCCTTCAGTCTGGATGGCGGAGGATCGTTTGTTGATTCACTGACAGGAAAGGCCGAAATAAATGGTAAGGATGCGTTCACCGGTGTTGAGGTGCCTATCACCGGAAAAAATATTGCAGATAGGTTCAATTTTTCAGTGACGCTGCAAAAAAATGGCCGCATCGATGCCGGGGATTACTCAGCGACTGAAATTATTATCGCCTCTTATGAATAAGCTAAGCCGCATCAGCAAAGGAACTGAACAGTTGACACCGAAAACATTCTCCAGCACGCAAAATTACTGGGACCGTTTTTTAATTTTTACTTTAATTTTTATAGTGGCGGTGTATTTTCTTTTGCTGAACCATATTTATATTAAAAATATGGGAGGGTCCGGGCTATTATTACCCCTAAATATAATAACATGGAGTGTAATGTTACTGATAAGTGCATTGCTGATGCTAAGCACTGCACTGCGTAATAAAAAAATCCTGTTCAGTACACAAATCTGCACAGGGGTGCTGGCCGCGCTATTAATGACGCTGCCCTTATGCTGGACGCCAGCCGTTAATTACAGCAATGCCATACCGCGGCTGGCGGCAATCTGGGGGGCGTTAATTTTCAGTTTGTCGCTGTATCAGATACATCTGAGTACTCATGCAAAGCGCGCAATATTGATGCTGATTATAGTTTCCGCACTGCTGGAGTGCCTGTTAAGTTTATTTCAGTGGGGCTGGCCGTCGCTGGCACAGCAATTAATGGAATACAATATCAGCCGTGTGGCGGGTAAACCCTACGGTATTTTTCAGCAATCTAATTTGCTAGCCAGTTACGTTGCCACAGGATATGCGGTAACAGTTTACTTTTTTTATCGACAGGTAAAGCTATACCGTTGGTCGGCTGCCCTTTTATTGTTCCTGCAGGGTGTCATGTTGTGGGTATTACTGCTGTCGGGAAGTCGTGTCGGCCTGTATGGCGCATTGCTGGCGCTTTTCCTGCTGAGTGCATTAACCCCTGAATTGCGACAACGCAATGATCACGCTCCGCTGACTTTCCGAAAATATCTGTCGGTACCGATTCGCTGGCTGGTGCTCCTGCTATTAATCCTTATGGGTCTGATGGTCAATGTTACCGGTGGATTAATGCAACGAGCGGGAAGTACCATGACTGCCTCATTATTTCTGATCGCGAGCGGCATGCTGTGGTGCCTGCTGATAACGAATAAAGAGCGAGCCGCACTGATCAGACAAGTATGTTGTTTTATGGTGATAATTGTCTGTGCTGCAGGGTTCTTTTTACCACTAACGTTCTTCTCCCCTGTCGCGTCCGTTGCTGCTGACACTCTGCATCAAACGGGTGTATCCGGGCCGGATTTACTTCATGCTGGCTCAAGCTCTGAGCGTTTAAATATGTTAAAGGGATCTTTATCGCTGATCCTTCAGCATCCCTGGACAGGCGTTGGGTTAGGCGGTTTTGAAGCGTCTTTTGCGGCAGTACGCCAAAACTTTGGCACCGGCATCGCCAGCTATACCATCCGGCACCCACATAATGAATTGCTGTATGTGCTGGTTGAGGGCGGACCGCTGGCACTGAGCGGCTTATTGCTTGCCGCTGTAGCCTGCTTCTTACCGGCTTTAAACGTACTGAGAGCAAGTAAAAAAAGGCATATGACTGCGCTGACCAATGAGCACACTCGCACACTCGCTGTGGCTGTACTCTTACTGCCCATTAGCCTGCACGTCCTGCTGGAGTATCCCTTCTATCAATCAGCATCTCATCTGCTCGTATTTTTATTGCTGGTCAGAATTAGCCAGCCTGAAATGCTGTATCAGCACCGGACGATCTTTGTTCAGCCTCGTCGGATGTGTGTCATTAAGGTTTTGCTGATTGTTTTATCTGTCGGGTTATTACTGACAGCCTGTGATTTTCTGGCCGGGCTAAAGATTCAGCAGCAATTAACCTTAGCAGAACGTTACAATCTGCAGTCAATACCACCAGCTTTACCTTTGAGCATGTCGCTGACGCAGTATGAACGTTATGACTTCGATCGTCATACTCAGGAGTTATTAAGATACAACCGGGATCATAATTCACAACTTCTGGAGGAATATGCGCGTTGGGCGCAGGCTTATCTGGCGGTTCATAATGATGCCGGTGTCTACGATTCGGCTATTCGTATTGCTCGTTACCAGGGCAATCAGACGCTGGCAAATAAACTATCCGATCAGGCGCGCTTAAGTTTTTATGCTGACAGTCGTTTCAAACCTAAGCAGGTAAACCTGGAATAACGTCCTGTCAGTTCCGGGTGGAACCGGCTGTTATTCAGCCGTCATTTTGCCCTTCTTCAGGGATATTTCGTTAAATGAGTGATGAGGCTGACATAATGAAATTATTTAATAAAAAAGAGCGAGAGACCAGATTCGTTTTGTTATTTTCTTTTCTTCAGATGCTGATTGTCAGAAAAATAGTTGCAGTCAATATTTCCGCTAAAAAGAGTGACAAGAGTCCCGCAGGTCAGTTTCTTATATGCAGCATGATGATTGCTGCAGGAGTCATTTTGACAGGATGTCAGAGTATCAGGTCAGAACGAATGAGCAGTTATAGCGGAGCAAAAAAGGAACTAGCCGTAAATGTGCAGGATTCATCCAGGTCTGTTAATGCCGTCCAGCCTGTAATTAAAACAGAGGGTCCGGTAGAGCAGTGCCAGCGCGAGTTGATCGCTCTGGGGAAAATCAATGCCGCTATGTATGAAAAAAGACGTGTTGCATTTTCCGGGCTACTGAAGAATGCCTCACTTTATAGCTCACTACGTCAGGATATTAATAGTCAGACAAAAGAGACGGTCGATGCACTTTATAAATATAAAACGCAAAAGCTTTGCCATGATATTGAACAGGATCTTCAGCAGGCTCTGATTAGTTACGGAGAAAATCTCCAGTGAAGAGCGATGGTGTAAAACTTATCTCTTTAACTCTGCTGATTATGTCAGGTATCAGTACAAACAAGTATGCGGAAGCGAATGAGCAGGAAGCGATGGCTTCTCTCGATGCGATTATCAGGACGAACAAACCAGACGCCTGGCTGAACCCTGTCGGCGATGAAGGTTTACCACCAGCTATGATTGTGCCCCAGCAAAAAGTGAGTCATGCAGCCAATGCATTTCAACAGCATGATCATCGGGTAAAGGCTGCAATCAAAAAGCCGGGTGGCCATCTTTTTCATCGTGAACCCGCTGATGCAAACCCGTCCGTTGAGAAAAAAAGTAAAATAGCCACTGTATCACCCGTATTGTGTCCTCATCTCTTGCCCGTGCCTCTTTCATTAGCAGGAACAGCGCAGAATAAGGATCAGGTAACGTCAGCTGAAAACAAAATAATCGGCGATCAATCTGCCACGGTGATCCAGAAAAAAGCTGAAAAGCTTCAGCAGGCACTATTAAAAAGCCAGGATGATATCGTCGCATTAACCGCGAAACTGACGACTGTCGATCAGGAAGCGGATATGCGCATAAAAGAAATCAATACATTACAGCAAAAGGTCAATGAGAGTGAGCGGCTGCTGGCTGACTGGAGAGTAAAAAAAAGCGAGGCTGATAAAGAACTGGCCGTTAAAGATGAGAAGCTGGCTGCTATCGATCGGGAAGCGGATGTGCGGATAAAGGAAATTAACGCGTTGCAGCAAAAGCTCATGGAGAGTCAAAAGCTGCTGACTGACCTGAGAGTGAAGAAAAGCGAAGCCGATAAAGAAATAGCAGCTAAAAATGAGAAAATTGCGACGCTTTTGTCCAGCCGTAATATCCCAGCCGCTTTTACCCCAAAAAGCGCAGATGAAATCAGAGATTATGCCGTTGGCGCTTACTGGGGGCAGGAAATGGAAGGCATGATTAGCAAAAAGGCCGCCGACGGCTACCACCTTGCATGGCCAGTGGTACTGCGTGGAGCCAGCGACATGATGAATAATCAGTTAACGGTCAAAAAAGAGAAACTGGCTGCAGTGCTTTATCAGCTCTATGCAATGTCAGAAAAAAAGACCGATAATTCCTCTACAGACCAGGATGAAGGTAATCGCTTCCTTAAACGCTTCTCAAAAGAACCCGGCGTTAAACGCAGTGCCATGGGGTACTACTATAAAGTGCTGGAAAAAGGCGCGGGTAAAATCAGCGAAGGAGATACAGTTGCCGTGGTTATCCGTGAAAGCTTGTGGAATGGAACAGTTATTAATGACATGAATGAAAAAGGTAAGGTATTGGTACTGCCACTCAACAAATATCCTGCATTATTTAAATCGATTATCCGTTCGATGAATAATCATGGCATAGAGCAGGTTGCTGTGCCTCCTGAACTTGCCTATGGGCAGAAAGGACGCCCGCCGTTAATACCCGCGAATGCAGTGATGTTATATCAGATAAAAGTTGTCAATGTGACGTAATGGAACGACCCGTGGAATACGCGCGGTACGGCTGATAAGTCCGCTACGGCCGGATGCGCATCCTGCAAATCAGTGACGGCTTGGTAACTGTTGCTTCAGGCCGGTGCTGTTCACCTCACTCGTCTGGCTTATCCGGTTACGCGCGTTTCTTCCCCAACTCATCCTGACCCCATTGATTTTCACTACACTAAGCCGCATGTTACTTAGATTGCGTTGCGCGACCCGCTGCGCCCCATACATCGATAAAGGACTGCGCTATGACCAATCCGCTACTGACATCTTTTACGCTACCCCCTTTTTCTGCCATCCAGCCTGAACATGTGGTGCCTGCTGTGACGGAAGTGCTGACCCAGTGCCGCGCAGAAGTCGAAAAAGTTGTGGCGCAGGGTGCGCCCTACACCTGGGATAACCTGGTTCAGCCACTGGCGGAAACCGACGATCGCCTGAGCCGTATTTTCTCCCCGGTCAGCCATCTTAATTCGGTAAAAAACAGCCCGGAGCTGCGCGAAGCCTATGAGCAGACGCTGCCGCTGCTCTCGGAGTACAGCACCTGGGTCGGTCAGCATGAAGGGCTGTATCAGGCGTATCGCAATCTGAAAGAGGGCGATCAATACGCGGCACTGGATCTGGCGCAGAAGAAAGCGGTCGATAACGCCCTGCGTGATTTCGAACTCTCTGGCATCGGTCTGCCAAAAGATAAACAGCAGCGCTATGGCGAAATCGCCGCGCGCCTTTCTGAGCTGGGTTCGGCTTACAGCAACAACGTGCTCGATGCCACTATGGGATGGAGCAAGCTGATCACCGATGAAAGCGAGCTGGCCGGTATGCCGGAAAGCGCGCTGGCGGCGGCAAAAGCCCAGGCTGAAGCCAAAGAGCAGGAGGGCTGGCTGCTGACGCTGGACATTCCAAGCTATCTGCCTGTCATGACTTACTGCGACAACGCGGCACTGCGCGAAGAGATGTATCGTGCCTATGCGACACGCGCCTCCGATCAGGGTCCGAACGCCGGTAAATGGGACAACGGCCCCATCATGGCGGAAGAGCTGGCGCTGCGTCACGAGCTGGCTCAGCTGCTGGGCTTCGACTCCTACGCGGATAAATCGCTGGCGACCAAAATGGCGCAAAGCCCGTCTCAGGTCATCGACTTCCTTAATGATCTGGCTGAACGCGCGCGTCCGCAGGGTGAAAAAGAGCTGGAGCAGCTGCGCGCCTTTGCGCAGAAAGAGCATGGCGTTGAGCAGCTTAATCCGTGGGATCTCACTTATTACGGTGAAAAGCAGAAGCAGCATCTCTACACCATCAGCGATGAGCAGCTGCGCCCTTACTTCCCTGAAGAGCGTGCGGTCGCTGGTCTGTTCGAAGTGGTGAAACGCATTTACGGTATCACTGCGAAGCAGCGTACCGACGTTGAGGTTTATCATCCTGACGTGAAGTTCTTCGATCTGTTTGATGAAACCGGTGAACTGCGCGGCAGCTTCTATCTCGACCTCTACGCCCGTGAGCACAAACGTGGTGGTGCCTGGATGGATGACTGCGTGGGCCAGATGCGTAAAGCCGATGGCAGCCTGCAGAAGCCTGTTGCTTACCTGACCTGTAACTTTAACCGTCCGGTGAAAGGCAAACCTGCGCTGTTCACCCATGACGAAGTGATTACCCTGTTCCATGAGTTTGGTCACGGCCTGCACCATATGCTGACCCGCATCGAAGCGCCTGGCGTTTCCGGTATCAGCGGTGTGCCATGGGATGCGGTCGAACTGCCAAGCCAGTTCATGGAAAACTGGTGCTGGGAGCCGGACGCGCTGGCATTTATCTCGGGTCATTTTGAGACCGGCGAACCGCTGCCGAAGGCGCTACTGGATAAAATGCTGGCGGCGAAAAACTATCAGGCCGCGCTGTTTATCCTGCGTCAGCTGGAGTTCGGCCTGTTCGATTTCCGTCTGCACACCGAGTTTAACCCGGAGAAAGGCGCGCAGATTCTGGAAACCCTGCGCGAAGTGAAAAGCCGCGTGGCGGTCGTTCCGAGTCCGGAGTGGGGCCGTTTCCCACACGCCTTCAGCCACATCTTTGCCGGTGGCTATGCAGCGGGTTACTACAGCTATCTGTGGGCGGACGTGCTGGCGGCGGATGCTTACTCCCGCTTCGAGGAAGAGGGCATCTTTAACCGTGAAACCGGTCAGTCGTTCCTGGATAACATCCTGACGCGTGGCGGTTCTGAAGAGCCGATGGAGCTGTTCAAACGCTTCCGTGGCCGTGAGCCGCAGCTCGATGCGATGCTGGAACATTACGGCATTCAGGGATAAGTCGGTTCGTGAAAATCTGTTTGCTCGATGAATCAGGCGCCGGAGACGGCGCCTTATCACGTTTAGCGCAGCGCTGGCAGCTGGAGCACGATGAAGATGCGCTACTGGCACTGGTGCAGACACCGACGCACCTTGAGCTTCGCAAGCGTGATGAGCCAAAGCTGGGCGGTATTTTTGTTGATTTTGTCACCGGAGCAATGGCACATCGCCGTCGCTTCGGCGGTGGACGTGGCGAAGCTGTTGCCAAAGCGGTCGGCATCAAAGGCGGCTATCTGCCGGATGTGGTGGATGCGACGGCCGGATTGGGACGTGATGCGTTTGTACTGGCGGCCCTGGGCTGCCGGGTGCGAATGCTGGAACGTCATCCGGTGGTGGCTGCACTGCTGGAGGATGGCCTGCAGCGCGGTTATCAGGATGCGGAAATTGGTCCCTGGCTGCGCGAACGCCTGACGCTGATTCATGCAGCCAGTGCGCAGGCGCTGGGCGATATCACGCCGCAGCCGGATGTGGTCTATCTTGACCCGATGTATCCCCATCGCCAGAAAAGTGCGCTGGTGAAAAAGGAGATGCGGGTCTTTCAGTCGCTGGTGGGGCCGGATGAAGATGCGGATGCGCTACTGGAACCGGCCCGGCGGCTGGCGAAGAAACGTATCGTGGTTAAACGGCCAGACTATGCACCGCCGCTGGCGGGCGTGGTGACGCAGGCGGCTGTGGTGACGAAAAGCCATCGTTTTGATATTTATCCGCCGCTGGTCAGTACGCTTTAGACGAATGACGATCTGAAGCGATTGTTTCAGGTCATAATAATTTTCCTGCCGCTTATCTCCGTATGCCCGGTCTGAAAGCGACCTGGCATAATATTTTTGCTAAATAAAAAAGCCTGTCTGAAGTATTATCAGGCAGGCTTTAATTATCCGCACGCGCATTGTCGCGTTAATGCGGTGCTACTGATTCGGTCAGGCCGCTAATTTAGTCAGGAAGCCTGAAAATGCGTTCAAAAAGCTTTTGGCGAAGTTCAGGCCAATCGCTTTGTAAGTCAGACCCAGAGTCTGGCCCAGATCAGTGCTTTCCTTGATTGATGCGACGGTGGTGTCATATAAACCTGATACTTCAGTCAGTGCGGTGTTAACCTCACCCAGAAATTCAGTCAGGCCCGCGCCGCTAACGGCAGCAATTTCTGTCTGATTAATCTCTCTCATTTTTAATATCCTTATTGGTTTTTTAAATAATGGGAATCATTATTCTGCTTTATCCGTTGCCTGCGCAGCAGATAAGCCAGCGAAAGATAACGGATAAATTAACCTTCTCCTATAGTAAGATTTTGATAAGTTACGCTTTGCTATTAATAAAGTTTCTATCATTTTCGACTGGATGAATGAGCAATGTAACGATGGCTTTGGATTTATGTATGGAACTGTAATTACAGCGCTAAAAGGAGGTAATATAAACAGAGATCAGAAATGATAAAGCAGCGGATATTTAGTTTTGTGTAAAGTCAGGCTGGCAGATATCTTTATTAATAAAAAGCAATCCAGGTGGCGTTGCCGGGGAATCAGGCGCTTAAATAGCAGGCCAGAATAACGCTATTCAGCCCGATAAAAAAGCCGGCTTGCACCGGCTTTAATCACAGCGGTTACGCTTCATCTTCATCGCGTAACGGCACAATCAGCATGTCGATGTGCACGGTGTTGATCAACTGACGGGCTGAAGACATCAGCTTGCTCCAGAAATCCTGGTGATGACCACACACCACCAGGTCAACGTCATATTTTTTGATCGCGTCAACCAGCACCTGGCCGAGATCACCACTGCCGCTCAGCGTTTCACTGATTGGATACCCTGCGGCATCTGATAATCCTTTCAGTGCCGCATGCGTCTCTTCAGAGATACGCTTCTGCATATCCCCTAAGTTGACATCAATCAGGCCGGTGTAGAGGTCGGAGTAATTCACATCAACGTGAATCAGGGAAATTCTGGCATCGTACGGTCGAGCCAGCGAGACGGCCTTATCCACCAGTAACTGACTTTCGGGAGAAAGGTCTACTGCAATCAGGATGTGTTTATAAGCCATGATAAAACTCCTTTCACGAGATTAAGGATGGCATCCGGTGTTCCTGCCGCGTCACAGCTTAGCGAAATCCTTTGCGCGAGCGGGCGATGAGCGCCACCAAAGTGTCTACCTGCATTGCAGGTGATGATGTTGTTATGTTCTGAGTATAGCCTTCTCTCACGGCAAATGCTGCCGTTGCCGCCTGGCTTATGAATAAGATCAAGGCTATGACAGATTTACTCGCGCTGAACGAAAATCATCGTTGGAAAAAATGTAAAGAATTCTCCTACACTGAAAAAAGGCGGTCCGGTTCGCAGCCGCTCAGGGGGTCGAAAATTTTCGCAGTCCGGTGATTCAGTGGCTGGTTTTTTCTGCAGGCGGATACAGTGTCTGACGCTGGGTCTGTTGCTGCGATGCCAGCCGGGAGGGGGAGAATATGATCAGCACTATTGCGCTTTTTTGGGCTCTTTGTGTCGTGTGTATCGTGAATATGGCGCGCTATTTTTCATCGCTGCGTGCGCTGCTGGCGGTATTACGGGGTTGTGATCCGCTGCTGTATCAGTATGTCGATGGAGCGGGATTCTTCACCTCTCACGGTCAGCCGAGCAAGCAGGTGCGGCTGGTCACTTATATCTGGGCAAAGCGCTATCTTGATCATCATGACGATGAGTTTATCCGGCGCTGCGAGCGGGTGCGGGGGCAGTTTCTTCTGACCAGTGCACTGTGCGGACTGGTAGTGATCAGTCTGGTGGCGCTGGCGATCTGGCATTAAAAAAGGGCGACTTACGTCGCCCTTTTGTCTGCTGGTATCACACCAGTTTTAAGGCTATCCAGTAGAGCGAACCTGACAGCAGAATACAGACCGGCAGGGTGAAGATCCACGCCATGGCGATATTCTTGATGGTCCGGCTCTGCAGTCCGCCCCCGTCCACCAGCATCGTACCGGCTACGGATGAAGAGAGGATATGCGTAGTGGAGACGGGCATGCCGGTATAGCTGGCGACGCCAATCGACAGCGCGGCTGTCACCTGTGCTGACATGCCCTGTGCGTAGGTCATGCCTTTTTTACCAATCTTCTCACCAATGGTGGTGGCAACACGACGCCAGCCAATCATGGTGCCGATGCCCAGCGCCAGCGCGACGGCCACAATAATCCAGATCGGCGCATACTCAATGGTGCCAAGCAGGTCGCTTTTCAGCTTATTGAGGAAACGCTTGTCATCTGGCGAGGTCTCTTCCAGACGGGCCGCTTTATCAGCGGTATCTGAGATACACAGCAGCAGACGACGCATCTGACCGCGCTGATCAACCGTCAGCTGGTCGTAGCTCTGCAGGTTGTTCAGCAACACCTGAGCACGCTGAACTGCCTGCAGCGCGCGCGCGCTGTCACAGTGAAACTCCTGCGGGCTGGTCGCTGGCACTTCTTCCGGCGTTGGCAGCTTAGGCGGTGCCATCTGGATGATGTGCGTCAGCGAGGCATTATGCTGCTGGTAATACTGCTCCAGGTGATTGACCGCATCGCGGGTACGCGTGATGTCATAACCGGAGGCATTCATATTCACCACGAAACCGGCCGGAGCCACGCCAATCAGGACCAGCATGATCAGGCCAATGCCTTTCTGACCGTCATTCGCGCCGTGCGAATAGCTCACGCCAATTGCCGAAACAATCAAGGCGATGCGGGTCCAGAACGGCGGCTTTTTCTTGCCGTCGATCTTCTCGCGGTCAGCAGGCGTCATATGAATACGCGCACGCTTTTTAGTATTGCTCCAGTAGCGACGCAGAATGAAGATTAAGCCGCCTGCGATCACCAGGCCAACAATCGGCGACAGGATCAGAGAAAGGAAGATGTTCAGGACTTTCGGGATGTTGAGCGCATCAACCACCGAGGTTCCGCTCATCAGGGCGTTGGTCAGACCGATACCGATAATGGCACCGATCAGCGTATGGGAACTGGAGGCCGGCAGACCAAGATACCAGGTGCCGAGGTTCCAGATAATCGCCGCCAGCAGCATAGAAAACACCATGGCGAGACCGTGAGCCGATCCAACATTCAACAACAGATCGGTGGGAAGCATATGAACAATAGCGTAAGCAACACTCAATCCACCGAGTAGCACGCCAAGGAAGTTGAATACACCCGCCATCACCACAGCAAGCTGGGCACGCATGGCACGCGTATAGATGACCGTCGCAACTGCGTTGGCCGTGTCGTGGAAACCGTTGATCGCTTCGTAAAACAATACAAACAGCAGGGCAAGAACCAATAACAGGCTAGTACTGAGGTCTAGACCAGCAAACAGATGTAGCATAAACGTTACGCCATTTTTGGAGGACATGAACGCGGCGCATTATCCGCGACAACGTGCTGTATGGGAAAGGAAAATATAGCGTTAATTTGACCTTTCGTCGTAAGGCTGAAGGGTAACTCAGCTAAAAAGGGTTAGATATTAAGCAGATACAATATGACACATTTACGGCAATTTTTTGACGCTGGCGTCTCAGTGAGCAGATCACTACAATCTGCGCCTTTCCAGTTAAGTGAGTGAACCGCAGTGGAACAGTTTGACGTTATCATCATTGGTGCCGGCGCCGCCGGTCTGTTCTGTGCCGCCCAGGCCGGACAGCGGGGTCGCTGCGTGTTACTGCTGGATAACGGCAAAAAGCCGGGACGTAAGATTCTGATGTCTGGCGGTGGCCGGTGCAACTTCACCAACCTCTATACCGAACCAGCGGCCTATCTGTCGCACAATCCCCATTTCTGTAAATCGGCGCTGGCGCGTTATACCCAGTGGGATTTTATCGATCTGGTCAATCGTCACGGGATTGCCTGGCATGAGAAAACCCTGGGTCAGCTCTTCTGTGATGACTCGGCTCAGCAGATTGTCGATCTGCTGCTGGCCGAATGTGACAAGGGCAATGTCACCCTGCGGCTGCGCAGTGAAGTGCTTAGTGTGGCGCGCGATGAAAGCGGCTACACCCTGCAACTCAACGGCAGCACGGTTCAGGCGGAGAAGCTGGTCATCGCCAGCGGCGGTCTGTCAATGCCGGGCCTGGGCGCTTCGCCGTTTGGCTACAAAATTGCAGAGCAGTTCGGCCTGAGCGTCTTTCCGACCCGGGCGGCGCTGGTGCCCTTTACCCTGCACAAGCCATTGCTGGAGCAGTTGCAGACGCTGTCAGGCGTCGCGCTGGAAACCACGATTGACGCGCAGGATGGCACCCGCTTCAAAGAGGCGATGCTCTTTACCCATCGCGGCCTGTCCGGTCCGGCGGTGTTGCAAATCTCCAGCTACTGGCAGCCGGGTGAATTCGTCACTATCGATCTGTCGCCCGCCACGCCGCTTGAGGCGTTTCTGACGGCACAGCGTGAAGCACATCCGAATCTCAGCCTGAAAAACAGTCTGGCGAAAATTCTGCCGAAGCGCCTGGTGGAAGTCTTACAGGCGCTGAAGGTGGTACCGGATATCACTCTGAAGCAGCTCAACAGCAAACAGCAGACCGAACTGGCGCAGACACTGCACGCCTGGCGCATCCAGCCGAATGGCACAGAGGGCTATCGTACAGCGGAAGTGACGCTGGGCGGGGTGGATACGACGCAGCTCTCATCAAAAACCATGGAGGCGCGTGCAGTGCCGGGGCTTTACTTTATTGGTGAAGTGGCCGATGTCACCGGCTGGCTGGGCGGCTATAACTTCCAGTGGGCGTGGAGTTCTGCCTGGGCCTGTGCCCAGGCGTTGTAACGCGCGATTACCAGCGCTGGTGGACGTGAGGCGCGATCTTCTCCTGATAGATCTGCTTCAGCGCCGCCATCGTCTCATCAGAGAGCGCATCGACATCGCTGGCGCGGGCATTGGCTTCAGCCTGTTCACGGTTTTTCGCACCAGGGATAACCACGCTGACATCCTCGTTCATCAGGATCCAGCGCAATGCAAACATCGCCATGGTGGTGTCACCTGTGACAAAGCGGCGAATCTCCTCAACCGCTTCCAGCGCCACCTCGAACGGCACGCCGGAGAAAGTCTCGCCCTTATCAAACGCTTCGCCATTACGGTTAAAGGCGCGATGGTCGTCAGCGGCAAACACGCTGTCGGCACGCATTTTGCCGGTCAGCAGGCCTGAAGCCAGCGGCACGCGGGCGATAATCGCCACATCCCGACGTTTCGCCTCATGCAGCAGCAGTTCTGCCGGACGCTGGCGGAAGATGTTGTAGATCAGCTGAATTGACGAGACATTGGGAAATTCCAGCGCTTTGAGGCCTTCTTCGACTTTCTCAACGGAAACGCCGTAGTGACGGATTTTACCGGCCGCCACCATCTCATCCATTACCGCAAACACATCCGGGTTGTAATAGACTTCGGTTGGCGGGCAGTGCAGCTGCACCAGATCCAGCGTTTCGGTCTGCAGATTTTCCCGTGAGCGTTCGATAAAGGCGTTGAGGTTTTCGGCGTTGTAGCCTTCAGCCACGTGCGGTGAAAGGCGACGCCCCAGCTTGGTCGCCACAAACGGGCGTTCCCCGCCGCGCTGATTCAGCACCTCTGCGATGATCTTTTCGGAGCGGCCATCGCCATAGACATCGGCGGTATCAATAAAGGTGATGCCTGCATCCAGCGCAGCGTTCAACGCGGCTTTGGCATCCTCCATACTCACTTCTCCCCAGGTCCCGCCAATGGCCCATGCGCCAAAGCCAATTTCAGAGACGCGCTGACCGGTACGGCCCAGTGTTCGTAATTTCATGCAAACCTTCCTCGATGCGTTTCAGACAGGGTGACAGAAAAGGGCTAACCATTGAGCTTAGCGCTTACCGGCGGAGAGGCGATTCGGCGTTGCTGCATACCAGACCGGTATAAACAGGCGGCTTTTTGCGGCAGGCTGCTGGTTACGTTGAAGATTTCTGCAAAAAACAGGCCAGGCTGGGTGAATACCGCTTCGCTAATTAATTGATTTTAAGAAATTTCACCTGAAATTAAACAGGCGAGAGTGTGGATTCGGTCACATACTTCAATTTTCAGGCCAACAATGGGATCGCTATGTTCAAATTTGTTAAGTCGGTCTTTGCCAGCCCCGAGAAGTTTCTGCAGATCATGACCCGTCAGGATATCAACGACTCCATCGCGGAAGGTGAGCGCATCATTATTGATGAGAACGGCAATATCTCGGTCAATACGCTGAGTGAGGAAGTCCACGAAGATTTTGCCCGCCATGTGAATACGTTAAAGGGAGTGTAAGGTGGGTACCGCAATATTTATGGTGTTGATGGTCAGTGGTTACTGGTACACCAGCCGTGATTTAAACAGCCGCTTTAAAATCCGCCGCTCGTCAGGCTGGGATGTCTATTTTCTGGTCGCGCTCTACGGCTGTATTTTTGTTCTGCAGGGCGTATTCGCCACCGGCATCGTCTGGCTGCTGCTGCTCTGTATGTCCGGTATCGCCAATGCCCTGCAGATGATCCCCGGCGTGCACCTGAAGTGGCAGGTGGAGTTCATGAACTGGAGTTTCCTGGGCATTCAGGCACCGGTTGTCATTATGCTCGCCTTCGCCATTCTGCTCTGCCTCTATCGCTCAAACTGGGCGGGCAGTGCACGCCTGAATGTATCAGGGCGTAAAGACCTCTATCAGCGGCTGTCACGCTCCAACGGCGTGGAACAACTGCTGTTTCAGTGCATGGAAGAGGGCGAACTGGCGTGGATTACGCTGAAGTCGCGCCGCATTTACATCGGCATGGTGCATGCCTCGACCTTTGAATATGAGAGCACGAAAAACATCGTGTTGATCCCGATGCTGAGCGGCTATCGCGACAGCAAAACGCTGAAGCTGGCGGTAGAGCATAACTACAGCAAGTGGTACGCCGAGCATGAGATCACGCTCGACTCGCAGCCCAAAGATGCGATGTCGTTCCGTAAAGTGATCATGGTTGACCAGATTGAGAGTCTGTCACTGTTTGATCCGGCCAGCGCCACAGCACTTTCGATGGGCCATCCGCAGGAAGTAGAGAAGAGTCAGGGTAATGATGACGACAGCCCGGACACGAAAAGCCGGGACACGCAGGATTAAAAAGCCCGATCGGTTTCCCCTGATGATGTGACTTCATCAGGGGAAACCAATCCCCCGTCACTCGATATTTTCCGCCGTAAACAGCCTGAATGCGACTTTACCCGCCTGATACACATCCGGTTGAAAGCCGGTTTCCAGATGACTCAGCATCAGATCGATCGCTAACCGGGCATGCTGCCGGGCATGCTGATCCAGGGTAAACGCGACTTCATCGTTCAGCAGTAGCTGACGAGTCACATCATACAGCTCATGGGTGATGTAGGTGCATTTACCCAGCAGTTGATGAGCGCGCAGGGTATCGCTGACGTCCGTGTTGCCCATGCCGGTGTTATAGACCCCGGCAATTGCCTGTGACGAACGCAGGTTGCGGGCCAGCTCACTGCGGATGGTTTCCCGCTGATCCTGACCCGATAGCACCTCACGCAGATGACGCTGCGGCGCACGCTGCTCCATAGCTTCACGGAAGCCGGCGATACGCTGACGATGAGCGCGATAATCAAAGCGGCCGCTGACCATCAGAATGTCGCCGGGCTGGTTCAGGGTTTTACTCATCAGCAGGCCCGCGGTACGGCCTGCCTGATACTGGTCGATGCCAACATGACACAGGCGGTCGGCGTCGGGCAGATCGGTGACGATGGTGATCACCGGCACATTGCGGCTGCGGCACAGTGCCAGTGCCCGGTAGATGGGCGGTGAGTCATGTGCAAACACAATGATGCCGTCGCGGGTGCTGCTGCGGGCGACAATGCTCTGTGCCAGCTGCTCGGGCTGCGCTTCGGCCACCAGGGTTTTGTGCAGCTTCAGGCGACGATAGCCAAGCTGACTGGCGATCTCACTGAAACAGGTGGTGAGCTGCTGAAAAAAGGATGAGCCGTTGTTGCTGAGGAAGACTTCGATTTGCCACGGATGCTGATACTCCTCTGGCAGCAGACGCCGGAGTCCCGCTTCGCGCGCGGCCTTCAGGACTTTGCGGCTGGTCTCCAGCGAGACGCCGCCGCGCTCATTCAGCACCCGGTCAACCGTCGCAATCCCGACGCCCGCCATTTTTGCCACCACCTCTAAGGTGAGCTTTTTCATTCAGACTCCACGCGTCAATGGCGATTAGCTGCTGCCTGTCAGACTGTTTATCTCTTCTAACCG
Source organism: Pantoea sp. F_5 (assembly GCF_008631595.1). Lineage (NCBI taxonomy): Bacteria > Pseudomonadati > Pseudomonadota > Gammaproteobacteria > Enterobacterales > Erwiniaceae > Pantoea > Pantoea sp. F_5. Next base: position 154,366 of record NZ_VWUO01000006.1, on the reverse strand, counting down.
GTTAAAAGTAAAAGATAAAGCGATTTTATGATGGAAAACCATCAACGGCATTGCGCCATGGGTTTTTACCCTCAGTGCGATCGTCAGGTTAAAAAGCATAGCGGGTCGCTGTCCGGGCGGAAATACCGTTAAGCTTGTAGCGAGACAATTAACGAGGAGTGAATATGGCGCAGCAAAAAGAAGTTCTGATTATTGGTGCTTCACGCGGTATCGGTCTGGCGGTCGTGCAGGCGTTTGCCGGTGAGGGCTGGCAGGTTACGGCCACCCATCGCAGTGGCGTTCCGGAGCAGGGAAACAGGCCCGGTATCGACTGGCAGGCGCTGGATATGACCGACGCAGCGGCGGTTCAGCAGCTTGCCGGCCAGCTCAGTGGCAAAGCGTTCGATGCGATTCTGATCAATGCCGGAATTTCCGGGCCTTCGCACCAGAAGGTGTCGCAGAGTGACGATCAGGAGCTGGCGCATCTGTTCCTGACGAATGCGATAGCACCGGTTCGCAGCGCAGAGATTCTGCTGCCGCTGCTGAAGCCAGAGGGCGTACTGGCGCTGACCTCATCCCAGCTCGGCAGCCTGAATGAAAATCCGGACGCACAGATGCCGATTTACTCGGCCAGCAAAGCCGCACTGAATATGCTGAGCCGCACGCTGACCCCCGCCGTTGAAGCACAGAACGGGACGCTGCTGACGCTGCATCCCGGCTGGGTGAAAACGGATATGGGCGGCGAGAGTGCGCCGCTGACGGCAGAGGAGAGTGCGGCCGGTATCGTCCGGCAGTTAACCCAGTGGCGCGGACGCGGGGGTCATCACTACGTCGATTACGCCGGCCACCAGCTGCAATGGTAAGCTGAAACGGGGCGGTTACGCTCCGATGTCCCGCAGTGCCTTACCCTTCATCAGGTTGCGTTCAATGTGCTCCAGCGTCACATGTTTGGTCTCAGGCACCAGCATCATCGTCAGCACGATAAACACCAGATTGAGCGCGCCGTATAACCAGAAGGTGTTGGCATTACCCAGTTGATCCAGCATCGTCAGGAAAGTGGCTCCCACTATCATGTTGCCGACCCAGTTGGTGGTGGTGGAAGCAGTAATGCCGAAGTCACGCCCTTTCAGCGGCTGAATCTCTGAACAGAGCAGCCAGATGACCGGTCCGGCCGCCATTGCAAAGCCAACGATAAACATCAGCAGCATCGCGACCGCAAAGTATTTGCGGAAATCCGTTTCAACGCCGATGTGCAGCAGCGTGCCCAGCACGCCCATGCCCACCGCCATCACCAGAAAACTGGTGGTCAGCATCGGCTTGCGACCCCAGCGATCGACAAAAAAGATGGCAATGAGCGTGGCCAGCATGTTGACCAGCCCGACAATTACCGTGCCCCACATCTGCTCACTGGTGCTGGAAAAACCGGCAATATTGAAGATTTTAGGGGCGTAATACATCACCACATTCATCCCGGTAAACTGCTGCATTATCTGTAGCAGCATCCCCAGCCAGACCGCGCGGCGAAAATTGCCATTAGAGCGGAACAGCGACCAGCCGCGCTGTTTTACCTGCAGACTTTCGCGGATCTCTTCCAGCTCCTCCCGTGCCTGCTCGCTGCTGTTACGCAGCCGATCCAGCACGCGCTGCGCTTCGTTGAAACGTCCGTGCGCTGCCAGCCAGCGCGGACTGTTGGGCAAAAACAGCACGCCGATAAACAGGATCACCGCCGGAATAGCGATCACGCCGAGCATTCCGCGCCAGTTGCCGCTGTAGCTGAACGCGGTGTCGGAGAGATAAGCGACCACGATGCCGGTAGTCAGCATCAGCTGGTACATCGAAATCATTGAGCCACGAATACGTTCCGGCGCAATCTCCGCCAGATAGAGCGGCGCGGTGTAAGAGGCGATACCTACCGCCAGCCCCAGCATCACACGGGCACAGATCAGCGACTCTACATCGGGTGAAAAGGCAGACCAGAGCGAACCAATGATGAACAGCGTTGCGCCCGCCAGCATACTTTTTTTACGTCCCAGCGTTGAGGACATCCAGCCCGCCGCCAGCGCACCCAGCGCCGCACCAAACATCATTGAGCTCACCACCCACTCCTGCTGATGGTTAGTAATCTGCAAATCCTTCGCCAGGAATGGTAAGGCACCTGCGATGACGCCGATATCCAGACCAAACAGCAGGCCGGACAGCGCCGCCATAAAACAGACGAACCAGGTAAAACGGTTCTGGTGATTTCCCGATTTTTTAGCCGCGGCCATGCGAGTCTCCTTGCGGTGTTTCAGTGTCAATATTGTTAATGTTATGTAAACATAGTCGATATCAATGTGGGTCCGATCACACTTCCGTTTATCGCCGGGGTCGCAAAGTATGGCTGCGAAAAGAAAGCATCAGAGATCAGCAGGTTGGTGCGGAAACGGGAAACCGCGGCAGAGGCACGAATACGCAAAGTAGCTTGCTGCAGGTCAGATTTTGCAACTGACCGCCTGCGGCATTACACTTCCGTCTTTCTGCTATTGATTGAAGGTGCTTATGTCTGAACCTTTCCAGCGTCAGCCGCTGCCCTTGCCGGGTGGTCATAAAAAAGTTTTACTGCACTCCTGCTGCGCACCCTGTTCGGGGGAAGTGATGGAAGCGATGCTGGCCTCCGGCATTGAATACACCATCTATTTCTACAACCCGAATATTCATCCGCTCAAAGAGTATGAGCTGCGCAAAGAGGAAAATATTCGCTTTGCTGAGAAATTTGGCGTGCCGTTTGTTGATGCGGATTACGACCGGGATAACTGGTTTGAGCGGGCGCGCGGGCTGGAGTGGTCACCGGAACGGGGTGAACGCTGCACCATGTGCTTTGATATGCGCTTTGAGCGCACGGCACTCTATGCCCATGAGAATGGATTCCCGGTAATGACCAGTTGTCTGGGTATTTCACGCTGGAAAGATATGAAGCAGATTAATAGCTGTGGTGTCCGTGCAGCGGCTGCGTATCCGGATCTGATGTACTGGGATTTTAACTGGCGTAAAGGTGGCGGATCGGCGCGCATGATTGAAATCAGTAAGCGCGAGAGTTTCTATCAGCAGGAATATTGCGGCTGCGTCTATTCACTGCGCGACACCAATCGTCATCGCGTCACCCAGGGACGTGAGCGTATTAAGATTGGTGTGCAATATTATCAGCCGGATGAATCCTGATTAACTGATATCGCAGCAAGCATCTGCCTGCGCATAGCCGCGCGCTGAGCGCGTAACAGGCCGGACTGTTACGCCACAGTTCTGCTTAATGCTGCATGGCCGGACGTAGCTGCAGAGCGCGCAGGGGTCGTCAACGTCAGCCATCTGCTGCTTCGCTTCTTCACTCATCAGACGTTTACGGCAGGCACTTGGCGTGCAGCCCATAATCTGCTTAAACGAGCGGGTAAAAGATTGCTGGCTTTCAAAATGGTATTTCAGCGCCAGGCTGATGATTGGCGTGCGGCTGTTTTTTAAATCATTCACACTGGCATTAAGTTTTTTCTTGCGAATATAACGCGCCAGCGTTTCATTATGATAACGGGCAAAGAGTTTCTGTAAATACCATTTCGAATACCCGGCTTTTTCTGCAATATCATCCACGCTTAAACGCTGGTCGAGATTATTATTAATCCACTCAGTGATAGAGACGATTACGCTTTCGTTATATCTGTTTTCTTTCATGGCTGTTCTCCCCTGTTTAATTCGCAGGGACTATAAATTATTTATCTTAACGTGCTTATTCTTTGCGTAAAGTTCTTTCAGTATTTGAATCGTTATCTCTGAAGATGTTCATATGAACACCAGTTTTTAATAAAAAGGATGAGTTGTAATTGGTTTGTTGTTAATTATAAGGGAAGTCATTGACCCAGGGCGCATAACGATAAACGCGAGCATATTATTTCGCTTTCGGCCTCGCAGCTAACGCTGCCAGCGTCTATGACTTCAACGGCATAGCACGGACCATCAATAGATTTTCTGCCGTGACATGCCAGGCTTACGACTCACCTTTAACCTGGAGAACCCCGGATGAGCCCGACATACGTGTTGAAAAAACCGCTTGCCGCTTTGCTCACCTCGCTGGCTTTATTTGCGCATGCCCCCGCCAGTGCCGCGCCAGTTTATGGCGAACAGCTGGAAGGATTTCATTACCCCTATCCTCTGCAGCATGTCGATTTTCAGTCCCAGCAGCAACCGCTGAGTATGGGCTATATGGATGTGAAACCGGTGCAACAGGCCAACGGCAAAACGGTGGTGCTGATGCACGGTAAAAACTTCTGTGGCGCAACGTGGGAAGAGACCATTCGCGCGCTGACTCAGCAGGGCTATCGCGTTATCGCGCCCGACCAGATTGGCTTCTGCAGCTCGACCAAGCCCGCCAGCTATCAATACAGCTTTCAGCAGCTGGCTGAAAATACTCACCAGCTGCTTGCCCGGCTGGGCGTGGAGAAGGCGGTGATCATCGGTCACTCCACGGGCGGAATGCTGGCAACGCGTTATGCGCTGATGTACCCGGAACAGACGCAGAAGCTGGTGCTGGTCAATCCGATTGGGCTGGAGGACTGGAAAGCCAAAGGCGCACCGTGGCGTTCGGTGGATCAGTGGTATCAGCGCGAACTGAAGCTCAGCGCGGAGGGCATTAAGAAGTATGAGCAGCAGACCTACTATGTCGGGCGCTGGAAACCTGACTATGACAAGTGGGTTGATATGCTGGCCGGGCTCAACAGCGGGCCGGGCCATCAGAAGGTGGCGTGGAACTCTGCCCTCATCTACGACATGATCTTCACGCAGCCGGTATTTTATGAATTCGGCGATCTGAAGGTGCCCACCACGCTGATGATCGGCACCTCAGACACCACGGCCATCGGCAGTGATATCGCTTCTGCAGACGTGAAAGCCCGGCTGGGGAATTATGCGGTGCTGGGGAAAGAGACCGCAAAACGTATTCCGGGCGCGCGCTTAATTGAATTTCCCGGTATGGGACACGCGCCGCAAATGGAAGAACCGGCAAAGTTTAATCAGGCGCTGCTCGACGATCTGGCGCGGCGATGAACAGTCAGGCGCTGTGGCGCCTGATCTCAAACCGCTACGCGTTTCTGCTTTTTCCTGAGGTACATCTGCTTATCGCTGTCGTGCAGCAACTGCTCCAGCGACTGTGGATGCGCCGCGTCAAACTCCACCACGCCGGACGAGAATTGCAGGCGGTAACGACGATTCAGGCTGACTGACTGCTGTTGCAGATAACGGTCAAACTGTGCGAGCAATGCTTCGCTCTGCTGCTGCTGCAGGCCGTTAAACAGCACCACGAACTCGTCGCCGCCCAGACGGGCAAACAGATCGGAGTGTTTAAACACCACCTTCATCGCATCGGCAAAGTCCATCAGCGCGCGGTCGCCTTCACGGTGGCCTAGCGTGTCGTTAATCTGCTTAAACTTGTCGAGATCGAGAAAGGTCAGGCAGGCGGGCCGGTTTTTCATCAGGCACTCATTCAGTACCATCTGCCCCAGCGTCATAAAGCCGCGGCGATTGGTAATCTGGGTCAGCTCATCACAGGTGGCGGTCTGAAAGGCGACCAGTTCCGCTTCAGCCATCGCGGCCAGGTCACGCATGGTGGCCTGATCCTCTTCAGTAAACTGGCGCGGTTCACGGCCAATAATACAGAGCGTGCCCATTTTGGCACCGCCCGGCGCACGCAGTGGACAGCCGGCATAAAAGCGAATGTGCGGCTCGCCGGTCACCAGTGGATTATCATAAAAACGCGCATCTTTTTGCGCATCTTCAACGATCATGATCTCATCCTGAAGAATGGCGTGGCCGCAAAATGAGATGTTGCGGGGCGATCCTTTAGGTTCATAGCCCTGAGCGGATTTAAACCACTGATGGTCAGCTTCCAGCAGGCTGACTAATGCGATAGGAACGTCATACAGGCGGCGCGCCAGGCGGGTTAAACGATCAAACCGCTCCTCCGCTGGCGTGTTCATTATGTTCAGCGCACGCAACTGCGATAAACGTTGTGCCTCGTCGGCAGGAATTTCAGGTGCTTTCATCTCAGAGACCTTTATTGTTTTAGCTGAAGCCAGGTTCTGGTGTTTGCCTTACGGCGAAGAAGAAGAGCGTGGCATAGCAACCACGCTCTTTATGAGGAGGGGATCAGAGCACTTTTTGTTCTGCGAGATCAAGGGCGAAATAGCTGAAAATCAGGTCCGCACCGGCGCGTTTAATCGCACCCAGACTTTCCAGCACCACATTGCGCTCATCAATGGCACCGGCCTGCGCGGCAAATTTGATCATCGCGTATTCGCCACTCACCTGATACGCCGCCAGCGGCAGTTCGGTGCGTTCACGAATGTCGCGCAGGATATCCAGATAGGCACCTGCCGGCTTCACCATTAATGAATCCGCGCCCTGGGCCGCATCAAGCAGCGATTCACGGATCGCTTCACGACGGTTCATCGGGTTCATCTGGTAGGTTTTACGGTCGCCTTTCAGCGCCGTGCCGGCGGCTTCACGGAACGGGCCGTAAAACGATGAAGCGAATTTGGTGGAGTAGGACATGATGGCGGTCTGGGTAAAGCCCGCCGCGTCCAGTGCCCGGCGAATCGCCTCAACCTGACCATCCATCGCTGCTGACGGGGCAATGAAATCCGCACCGGCTGCGGCGGCAACCACCGCCTGCTTACCCAGATTGGCCAGGGTTGCATCGTTGTCGACGCCATGATCGCAGAGCACGCCACAGTGACCGTGGCTGGTGTATTCGCAGAAGCAGGTGTCAGACATCACGATCATTTCCGGCACGGTGTCTTTGCAGATGCGGGACATGCGTGCCACCAGACCGTTTTCGTTCCAGGCATCGCTGCCGGTCGCGTCGGTATGGTGCGAAATACCAAAGGTCATCACCGAGCGAATGCCCGCTTTGGCGATACGCTCAATCTCATAAGCAAGGCGTTTTTCCGGAATACGCATTACGCCAGGCATCGCCTGAATCGCTTTGTAATCGTCGACTTCTTCCTCAACAAAAATAGGCAGAGCCAGATCGTTCAGGCTCAGGGAAGACTCCTGGAACATTTCACGCATTGAAGCGCTGGCGCGCAATCGTCTTGGGCGCTGGATAAGGGAATAATCAGACATTTTCATTCTTACGCAGGTGAAAAAAGTGGCTACAGTTTACTCCCTTTGTCTGCGAGGCATGAAGGTTTGTGTGCGGTAATAAGAGGGGAAAGAACTCTCCCGCCGGGCGGCGGGAGAGCAGAACGATTACTCGTTGATATCCGGATGCTGCTGCACCAGGTTTTTACGTTTCGCTTCCAGGCGGGCAATCTCTTCGTCGATATCTTCGATTTTGTGCTCGATGTTATCGTGATGCTCCTGCAGGATTTCGCGCGCTTCTTCCATGTCTGAGGCGGCTGGCGTGGCACCTTTCAGTGGCTTGTTCGCCGTCTCTTTCATAAACAGACCGGTAATCAGACCAATCACCGCGACAACCATCAGATAGTAGGCTGGCATGTAGAGATTGTCAGTGGTTTCTACCAGCCAGGCGGCCAGCGTTGGCGTCAGACCGGCAACCAGTACCGAGATGTTAAACGCACTTGCCAGCGCACTGTAGCGAATGTGCGTCGGGAACATCGCAGGCAGTGAGGAGGCCATCACACCGGTAAAGGCGTTGAGGATCACCGCCATCAGCAGCAGGCCGGCAAAAATCAGGCCCAGCACGCCACTGTTGATCATCATGAAGGCGGGAATCGCGAAGATCAGCAGGGCGATACTGCCGATGATGACAAACGGACGGCGGCCAAAACGGTCACTCATCATGCCGATCATCGGCTGAACAAACAGCATACCAATCATGATGGCGATGATAATCATCACGCCGTGATCTTCGCTGTAATGCAGGTTGTGCGACAGGTAGCTCGGCATGTACGTCAGCAACATGTAGTAGGTGACGTTCGTGGCGATAACCAGACCGATACAGGAGAGCAGGCTGCGCCAGTGTTTGGTTGCAATCTCTTTAAATGAAACCTGCGGACCATCCTGCAGACCTTCACGGTCGCCCTGTTCCAGTTTGTCCACGTGCTGCTGGAATGCCGGCGTCTCTTCCAGCGCATGACGCAGGTAAAGACCGATGATGCCCAGCGGCAGCGCGACGAAGAACGGCAGACGCCAGCCCCACTCAAGGAAGTTCGCTTCCCCGATAATAGAGGAAATCAGCACGACCAGGCCCGCGCCGAGCACGAAGCCCGCAATCGAACCAAAGTCGAGCCAGCTGCCCATAAAGCCGCGTTTACGGTCAGGCGAATATTCGGCCACAAAGATAGACGCGCCGGTATATTCACCGCCTACCGAGAAGCCCTGCGCCATCTTGGCTAACAGCAGCAGAATCGGTGCCCAGATGCCGATGGAGGCATAGGAGGGTATCAGGCCGATACAGAACGTACTAACCGACATGATGATGATGGTGATAGAGAGAATTTTCTGACGACCATATTTGTCGCCCAGCATACCGAAGAACAGACCACCCAGCGGACGGATCAGGAAGGGGACAGAGAAGGTACCCAGCGCGGCGATCATCTGCACACCTGGTGATGCATCCGGGAAGAAAACCTTACCCAGTGCATAGGCCACAAAGCCATAAACACCGAAGTCGAACCACTCCATCGCGTTCCCCAAAGAGGCCGCGGTGATGGCTTTACGTAAACGGGCATCATCGATGATGGTCACATCATCGATCCCAATTGGTTTTACACGCTTCCTACGCAATTTCATAGAATTACCCTGTAATGGAACACGAAAGTCCTCAACGGCGCGAGCCGCGGTGAGTCATCAGACCGCTGCGTTGAGAAATTTAAGCATAGCTTCAAATAAGCGCGGTTTACGCGCCCACTGACACAATAATTACTGTTGTGATTATTGCGAACAGCGACAGAGTATACCGTTTTTGTGTGATATCTGTCATGTTTGGGCTACATACAGGCTATTTTTACCACTGATACGGCTGATTAGCTGCGCAAAAAAATTATCACGCTGCGTGACGACCGGCGTTTTTTTCAGCAGATTGAGGGTGATGAGCGGCGATACCGACGCCGCAGGGGGGCGCTTTACAGAGCAGGATGGCAGTAAGCCATACGACATAACGAAAGGCACGCAGACGCCGATATTGCGTGGCGAGCCTGTTAAGTTCAGGTGCGGTTCAGAGGCTGACGGTCTGATGAGTCTCAGAGGCGTGATTCGCTTTAACCGGCTGTTCGCCCTGTCTGGCGAGCCAGGCGATCAACGCCGCGTTGTCCATCGGGCGGGCATAATAATAGCCCTGGATAAAGACTACGCCGCGTCGTTGCAGATAGCTGAACTGCAATGCGCTCTCGACGCCTTCCCCCAGGACTTCAAGCTCAAGCTCATGACTGAGCTGAATGATTGCATCCAGCACCGGTGTTCTGCCCTCCAGCGATTCAATCGCGTTGATAAAGCCGCGATCGATCTTCAGATAATCCATCGTGAAGGTCTGTAAATAACTCAGCGAACAGTGACCGGTACCAAAATCATCAATCGCGACTTTCATTCCGCAACCGCGCAGCTGCTCTAGCTTGCGTGCCACCTCAACGCCGTCTTTGATCAGGCTGCGCTCGGTCAGCTCCAGCGTAATCAGGAACTGCTTCTCTTTTACCCGCCCGGCGAAGTGCAGCATATCGTCGACAAAATCCGGATGCTGCAGATGATCGGCCGCCACGTTGATAGCCAGATGAAAGCCTGGCTCAACCTGCCACGCCTGCACATCCTCTGCAATTAAATCGAGCAGATGACGGGTCAGCGGCACAATCATGCCTTCCGCTTCAGCGGCACCGATAAAAATATCGGGCCGGATGCCGTTACCGTCCGGTGTTGTCCAGCGCAGCAGCGCTTCTGCGCCGCTACAGCGCTGCTGCCGGTTGTCATAGACGGGCTGATAGTGCGCTCTGAACTGGCCGCTGGCGATGGCCCGTCGAATCTCATCGCGCCAGGAGATACGCCGTTGCAGCCAGTTCGCCATCAGCATCATTAGCAGAATAGAGAAAATTATCGCCACCGGCATGATGATCAACATCACCTGACGCCAGGCCGAGATCAGCTCAGAGGGTGAGGCAATAAGGGTGACAGAGAGCGGATATCGACTGGAGCTGGCCTGATAAATCAACGGTTGAAACCAGCCGGACAGGGCGATTTGCGGATCGCCAAACGAGATCGGCGCGCCGTTGTTAAACTCCATGCTGAAATGATAGAGATGGGTACTGCTGATGGCGCGCATAAAATCGATCAGATACTGGCCATCAATCACAGCCCAGAACCCCTCACCATCGGGCAGATCGCGCATAAAAATCACTGCCGGACGATCCGGTACTCCCGCGGTTCCTGCAATCGACAGGCTCCACCACGCTTTTCCGGTGACCGGCGCGTCACGCATGATCATATCGCTCAGAGAACCAGGCTTTGTACCATAGGCTGAAGAGCAGGCAATTCTGTTTTCTTCCATCTTACCGACGGCGCGAAAATAGGGATTCAGCGAACCGATGCGCTGCAACTGGTTTTCAATCTGGCTGCATGACTGATGCTGAAACTGGCGCAGCTCAGTGATCATATTCCACGCGCTGTCGCTCATTCTCTCGGCCTGAGATAACAGGGTGTTTGCTGCGCTCACCTGCTGCTGCCGCACGGTGTGTCGCGCATCAAGGGCGGTGAAAAAAATGCCAATAATCAGAGGCAGCACGCCGGAGATAATAATCACCAGCCTGGCGTAGTCGCGTTTTCGTTTCAGTAGCGGCACCGCTAAATCCTCTGGATATTATTGGTATTATATGGAGGGGCTAATCAGTGGCGCAGCATAGCATTTCTCCGGGCGGTGCAGATTAGCGTTTTTGCCATCAGCTGAACTGATTCAGGTCAATTATCGACCAGACTTTGCATTTAATGACAGGTTGTTTTGCCTTCATTGGCATTCAGCAAAAAAATCTGATGAGAAGGAGCGACAGGCGCGGCAAAAGGGCGAATCACTGCGGGAGCCAGGGGAGACCCTGGCCCGCCTGAGAGCGGGCGCAGGGTAAATGTGTTTCTCACTCAGCAAAATAGATCTGTTTCAGCGCCACTTCAACGCCACGCAGTTCAGCCAGTCCTTTCAGCCGGCCAATGGCAGAATAGCCGGGATTGGTATGCTTATGCAGATCATCCAGCATCTGATGGCCATGATCGGGGCGCATCGGAATCGCTCGCGGATTGCCTGCCTGGCGACGGCGCTGCTCTTCCGCCAGAATGACCCTGATGACACCGACCATATCGACGTCGCCCGCCAGGTGCGCGGCTTCATGGAAGCTGTTGGGGTTATCCTCGCGTTTTGTGGCGCGCAGATGGACAAAGTTAATGCGGTCGGCATAGGTTTCCGCCATCTCAACCAGCGCATTGTCGGCACGCACGCCATAGGAACCCGTACAGAAACAGAAACCATTGTGCAGACTGTCCACGGTTTCCTTCAGCCACTGCATATCTTCCTGGGTAGAGATAATGCGTGGCAGGCCCAGAATCGGGCGCGGTGGATCGTCCGGATGCACCGCCAGTTTAATACCCACCTCTTCGGCAACCGGCACAATGGCGCGCAGGAAGGTCGCCATATGCTCGCGTAGTGTTGCTTTGTCGATGCCGTCATACTGCGCCAGCTGTGCCTGGAACTGCTCCAGCGTGTAGCCTTCTTCAGCACCAGGCAGACCGGCGATAATATTGCGCACCAGCGTGCTTTTATCTTCAGCGCTCATGGCGGCAAAGCGCTGAGCGGCAGCCTGCTGTTCAGCCGCGCTGTAATCCTGTTCCGCACCCGGACGCTGCAGCAGATAAAGTTCGAAGGCGGCGAAAGCGTCGGCGTCGAAGCGTAGCGCTTTTGCGCCATCCGGCAGCGTCCAGGCGAGATCGGTGCGCGTCCAGTCCAGCACCGGCATGAAGTTGTAGCAGACGGTATCAATGCCGCAGGCGGCCAGATTGCGTATCGACTGCTGATAGCTGGCGATATAGCGAAGGTAGTCACCGCGCTGGGTTTTGATCGCCTCATGAACCGGAATGCTCTCCACAACCGACCAGACCAGACCTTTTTCCGCCAGCAGAGCCTGACGCGCTTTAATCTCCTCAACCGGCCACACTTCGCCGTTAGGGATATGGTGCAGCGCCGTCACAATACCGGTTGCGCCCGCCTGACGGGCATCATCCAGGGAGACCGGGTCGTTCGGGCCGTACCATCGCCATGTATGTTCCATTTTTACTCCTCAAGTGTGATGTGGCCCAGTGGTCAGGCCGCTGGGCCAAGAGTATGATAGTGGGCAAAACAGGGCCGTGATCCGGATCGCAGCATGACAAACTGTATCCGGCAAGCGAGCGGTTTATGCGGAATAAAGGAGAAGGTAATGAGCCTGCCAGTTATCAAAACGGAGCGCCTGTACCGTCAGATCGCCAACGCCATTATGGCCGGCATCACGCGCGGTGATTTTGTGGCGGGAGGCCTGCTGCCACCCGAACGCGAGCTGGCAAAACAGCTGGGTGTCAGCCGTTCGTCAGTGCGTGAAGCATTGATTGCGCTGGAGATGACCGGCTGGGTCGATATCCGTACCGGCAACGGTGTTTACGTCGCTCAGCCGCTGCCGCAGGCCGCAATCCCGCAGGAGAGTGAAACCTGCAGCCTGCAGGACCTTTTGCAGGCGCGTGAAGCCTTTGAAGGCATGCTGGCAGGATTTGCCGCCCGTCACGGCACCGCCGGACAGCGGGAGGCACTGCTGGCGCTGACCGCTGAACTGCAGCATTACAATGAAAACGACGCGGCGTTTCTGGAGCAGGACAAGCGCTTCCACCTGCTGATCGGCGAAATGAGTGGCAATGACGTGTTACGCGACCTGCTGGAGCAGCTCTGGAACCGGCGTCACAGCCCACACGTGCAGCGGCTGGAACGCCATTATGCCGATAACAGCTTCGCGCAGGCGATGAACGCTGACCATCAGCAGATCGCCGACGCGATTGTGGCGGGCGATGAAACCGCGGCTCGCCAGGCGATGGAGAGCCATCTGCAGCACGTCCAGCAGCGGCTACTTGGTTAATCCCCGAACGCGTTTAGGTCGTCCGGTGCCCAGCATAATCGCCAGACGGCTGCCGCCCGGCGTTGTCTCCATCAGGATTTTGGTGATGCTGGTCAGCGGCACCGAGAGCAGCATGCCAACCGGTCCGAGCAGCCAGCCCCAGAAGACCAGTGACAGGAACACTACCAGCGTTGATAAGCCCAGGCCGCGACCCATCAGGCGCGGTTCCAGCATGTTGCCGAATACCATATGAATCGCAGTAAACAGCGCTGCCACCATCGCGGCATCAAACAGGCTGTTCAGTAACAGCGCCTGCAGGAAGGGCGGAATGCCGGCAATTATCGGGCCGATATTCGGAATATAGTTGAGGATAAATGCCACGACACCCCACAGCAGCGCGAACTTTACATCCAGCAGATAGAGACTCAGCCAGACGGCGATGCCGGTGATGAGACTCACCAGGGTTTTCAGCGCCAGATAGTGCGTCACGCCTTTCAGCGCCTTATGCAGCCCGGCGATGCGAATTTTGGGATTTACCAGCGCATTACGCATTTTGTAAGGCAGGTGATGAACCTCAAACAGCATAAAGACCACGGTCAGCACCAGCAGCACGGTATTGGTCATCGCACCCGAAAAGCCGCTGAGCGCCACGCTCGCCAGGTTCATCATGGTATTCGGGTCGAAACGCTGTACCAGCGCGTTGGTAGAAATATTGAGATGAAAGCCCGCCGCCAGATGTTGCAGCACCGTCATTTTCTGCTCCATGGTGGCGCGCAGTTGCGGGTAAAGGTCAGAAAACTCGCTCATTGAGCTGGCGATGATGGCACCCAGCAGCAGAATACCGCAGAAGATCACGGTAATGACCAGTCCAATCGCCAGCCCACGGCGGAAGCCACGACGCATCAGCATCGTCACCAGCGGATTCAGCACAATGGCAAAGAACGCCGCCAGCAGAAGCGGGACCAGAATATCGGACGCGGCCCGAACCCCGGCAAGAATGATGACCAGCATCGCCAGTTTTATCAGAATATTTTGTCCAATCTTTTCCCGTTGCAGCTCGCTCATTGCCTCTCCCGTGACGTAATCTGGCTGTTGGAAGTGTAGCTGAAAGAAAATTAACAATCTGATTTATCAGAGAAACGGTAAAGCGCGGCGGCATAACAGCGAGATAATCAGCGCCACCGCACTCAGCTATGACGGCAGGGCTGTGACCTCCTGCTGTTCCTGTTTTTGCGCCGCTTTCTCCTGCCCGATAACCGTGCCAGCGTGATGCGCTGGTGGCGAAAGCGGGTATAGTTAAAGGATAAACCTTATCATTCAGCCAACTACGCGCGAGAACCTATGCCTGAACAGCCTGCAGCGGAACAGAACGCCCCATCCGGAAGCCTGAATATCTCGCTGCTCATCCTCTCTATCGTCGCCTACAACTTTGCCAGCTATCTCACCATTGGTCTGCCGCTGGCGGTCCTGCCTGGCTGGGTGCATGACCAGCTGGGCTTCAGCGCATTCTGGGCGGGCGTGGTGATCAGTCTGCAATATGTGGCGACGCTGCTGAGCCGGCCACATGCCGGGCGCTATGCCGATCTCTGGGGACCAAAGAAAGTGGTGGTGACCGGTCTGGTGGGCTGTCTGATTAGCGGGTTGTGTATTCTGCTGGCGGCGCTGATCGCATCCCCGCTGGGGAGCCTGATACTGCTCTGCGTGGGCCGGTTAATTCTGGGGGTAGGTCAGAGCTTTACTGGCACCGGCACCTCGTTGTGGGGGGTGGCGCGGGTGGGGTCACTGCACATTGGCCGCGTGATTTCCTGGAACGGTATCGTCACCTATGGTGCGATGGCGATAGGCGCGCCGCTGGGCGTAGTGATCTTCCGGGCGGGTGGGCTGTTGTGGCTGTCACTGGTGATTGTGACCATCTGCGTGGTCGGCATCGTCTGCGCGGTCCCGCGTCCGGCGGTAAAAGCCAGCCGCGCCAGACCGCTGCCGTTTCGGGCGGTACTGGGGAAAATTGCTGGCTTTGGCGCAATTCTGGCGATGGGATCGGCAGGTTTCGGCGTGATTGCCACCTTTATCACGCTGTTCTATCAGGATAAAGGCTGGGAAGGGGCCGCCTTTGCGCTCTCCCTGTTCAGCGGTGCTTTCGTCGGAGCGCGCCTGCTGTTCCCGAATGCGATTAACCGCCACGGTGGCCTTCGGGTCGCCAGCGTTTGTCTGGCGGTTGAGGCTGCCGGACTCTTTCTGGTCGCCGCAGCGGGTGATCCCTGGATGGCAAAAGCGGGCGCGTTTCTGACCGGTGCCGGGTTTTCACTGGTGTTTCCGGCACTCGGCGTGGTGGCGGTTAAGGTGGTGCCGCAGCAGAATCAGGGCAGCGCCCTGGCGACCTACACCGCTTTTATGGATCTGTCGCTGGGAGTAACCGGGCCGCTGGCCGGATTCATCATGAATTATGCAGATGTTTCACGCGTCTATCTGCTCACGGGATTGCTGGTCTGTATCGCGTTTTTCTGCACGCTGCGTTTGCAGCGGCGTCAGGCTTCAGAGCCCGTAACCGGGGATTCGTCAGGATAAAAAAAATGGCCCAGCAGCGGGCCATAACGTCTTTTCAGACACAGATAAACGTATAAATTATGGCTGCAACAGGCTTCAGGCCTGCAGCAGTTCAATACTGTGGCGAATCTGGCGCTCAATCTCCGCCGGGGTCCAGCTGTTGAGCTGACCGGAGAACGGCTCAAAGGCGTAGACGCCCTTGTAGCCGAGCATTTCCAGCCGTTTAACCTGCACCACGCTCTTCAGCACATCGTTGTCACTCAACATGATCCGTTCGTCGTCGGTCAGTTCGGCAGTCGGACGCCGATCTTCCACGCCTGAAAGATGCACCAGCCCAATCTGGTCAATATCGATACCTGCCGGAAATTCCTGTTCAGCCTGTTCATAGAGATGATGATGAAAGGTATCCAGTAGCAGCCTGAAGGGCACGCCTGCCTCTGCGATCAATTCCTGCGCCTGTACGATCGAACGCAGTGAGCTGACCGGAAACCCCAGCGGTTCTACCAGCCCCTGAATGCCATAGTGGGCAAAGCGCGGCACCAGCGCCTGCATCGCCGCCTGCGTCTGCTGAGGCGACACGGTCATCCCCTCATTCAGTGGACACATCACCAGTGCCTTTGCGCCGATCTGTTGTGCTGTCTGTAACAGCGACTCGGCCCGCGTCAGCAGCGCGTCATCAATGCGGTTAAAGGGATAGAGCGCATTAATCGTGACGATATCGATGTGATACTTATCGGCCAGGGCGCGCAGCTGATCGGTGCTGAGATCATCGGTGACGCTGCCGCCCGGCATGTCATTACGCAGTTCGACCTTGCTCAGCCCCAGACGCTGAACCAGCTGAAAGAAGGCCTCCAGCGAGAGCCGGGGCGCAATTTTGCGGTTGATACAGAAACGGGTGGGATCGATGGCCATGCGCTGACTCCGGGACAGGAGAAGGATGGACTAAAGAAAACATTTATTTCATTAATAGTGAATTATGAAATGCAAATTATTAGATCGGTCTCGCATTAATTTCATATTCCGTTTCAGTCTGATGCATAAACACTGGATCAACTTCGCAGGGATACCCGCTCTATCCGCCTCTGCTGTTCCCCTGTCAGGCTAAGGCTGAGCGTGAGTAAACGCCTCCGGCCATCGGGACGTTTTCAAACGCTGGAAAGCGGCAAAAATGCGATCCGTGCCGCTAAAAGCAAATTTTCCAAAAAGAAATATTTGAAAAATTTATTCCACTGTAATAGCTTCATAGCACGCTTTCAGGTTTGCCTGGTCAGGCAGTGTGGCAGGCCACAGGGTCCGTCTGCAGGGAACTTAACCATCTTAAGAGGCAACATCATGACAATCATAGGTAACTTTATTGGCGGTAAAACGACGTTCAGCGCCAGCAACGAAACCATTCCTGTTTACGATCCGGCAACCGGCAAAGTGGTACGTGAACTGACGCAAAGTACCGCTGATGAAGTGGCCCAGGCGATTGGTGTCGCGCATAACGCATTTGCTGCCTGGTCAAAAACCTCGCCGCTGCGTCGCGCCCGCGTTCTGTTCAACTTTAAAGCCCTGATGGAGCAGCATCGTGATGAGATGGCGGCGCTGATTGTCTCTGAGCATGGCAAAGTCTGGTCTGATGCGTTAGGGGAACTGACGCGCGGCATTGAAGTCATTGAGTTTGCCTGCGGTATTCCCCATCTGCTTAAAGGTGAATATTCCCCGAACGTCGGCGGCGGCGTTGACAGCTTTTCGCTGATGCAGCCGGTTGGCGTCGTGGCAGGCATTACGCCGTTTAACTTCCCCGCAATGGTGCCGCTGTGGATGTTCCCGATCGCCCTGGCCTGCGGTAATACCTTTGTTCTGAAGCCACCGGCGCTGGATCCCTCTGCGGCCGTGCGCATGGCCGAGCTGCTGACGGAAGCGGGTCTGCCGGATGGCGTATTCAACGTGGTTCACAGCTCTAACGAAGATGCTGAGCAGCTCTATAAAGATCCGCGCATCGCTGCGGTGAGCTTCGTCGGCTCATCCGGCGTGGCTGAGCATATCTATAAAACCGCCAGCGCCCACGGCAAGCGGGTGCAGGCGTTTGGCGCGGCGAAAAACCACGCTATCGTTATGCCGGATGCCGATCTGGATGCCACCGTTAACGCGATTATGGGCGGTGCGTTTGGCTCGGCCGGTGAACGCTGCATGGCGCTGCCGGTTGTTGTCGCGGTGGGCGATGACACTGCTGACAAGCTGATTGCCCGTCTGACGCCGCTGGTGAAAGCGCTGCGTATTGGCCCGGGAATCAATAAGGGTGCCGATGAAAATGAGATGGGACCGGTTGTCTCAGCCGCACACCAGAAGAAGGTGCTGGGTTACATCGACAAAGGCGAGCAGGAAGGCGCGAAGCTGGTGGTTGATGGCCGTAACGTGCAGGTTGCGGGTCACGCCGAAGGTTACTACGTTGGCGGCACGCTGTTTGATAACGTTACCTCTGACATGGTGATCTGGCGTGAAGAGATTTTTGGGCCAGTGTTGAGCATCATGCGCGCACCGGACTACGACAGCGCGCTGCAACTGGTCAACAGCCATGAGTTTGGTAACGGCAGCGCCATTTTCACCAGCAACGGTCACACCGCGCGTGAGTTTGTGCAGAACGTTGAAGCGGGCATGGTCGGTGTTAACGTGCCGGTTCCGGTGCCGATGGCATTCCACAGCTTCGGTGGCTGGAAACGTTCGGTGTTTGGCGCGCTCAATGTTCACGGGCCGGATGGGGTGCGCTTCTATACCCGTATGAAAACCGCCACCGTGCGCTGGCCGTCCGGTCAGCAGACCGTGTCTGAATTCAGTATGCCAACCTTAGGCTGATCTATTTCAACGCTGATCGCGACCGGCAGGAGAGTCTGCCGGTCGCTTTGTTCGCTGGCACCTCGCCCGCGAGCCTGACGCAGCGTCAATCGTGACAGAGAGGAGGATCAGGATGTCTTTACTGTCGAAAGCACAGGCCCCTGACGCACAGGGGCGTATCCAGCATGTGACGCCTGAGCGCGCTGGCTGGCGTTATGTTGGTTTTGATGCTTATCTGCTGAAAAAAGGGGAAACCCTGCGCCTGACCAGCGGTGATAAAGAGCTGTGTCTGGTGCTGGTGGCCGGGCTGGCCTCGGTGAAAACACGCCATGCTGAGTTTCCCGGGATCGGTAAGCGCATGTCGCCTTTCGAACGCGTGCCGCCGTATTCCGTGTATGTGCCGCATGACGATGAAGTGGAAGTTTATGCTGACAGCGATCTTGAGCTGGCCGTCTGTAACGCGCCCGGTCAGGGCAATCTGCCTGCAAGACTGATTGCGCCAGCCGATGTCGGCGTTGAGCATCGCGGAAAAGGGCGCAACCAGCGTCTGGTGCATAATATCCTGCCTGATACTGAACCTGCTGACAGCCTGCTGGTGGTGGAGGTTTATACCAACGAAGGCGATACCAGCTCCTATCCCAGCCACAAGCATGATCAGGAGGAGAGTGAAAACGAAACCTACCTGGAAGAGACCTACTATCACCGTTTCGATCCGGAACCTGGCTTTGCGATGCAGCGCGTCTACACCGACGACCGCTCACTGGATGCCTGTATGGCACCCTATAATCGCGACGTCGTGATGGTGCCGCGCGGCTATCATCCGGTGGCGACGCTGGCGGGCTACAACAACTACTATCTGAACGTGATGGCAGGGCCGGTACGGTTGTGGAAATTCAGCTGGGAAAAAGATCACGCCTGGGTGAACAGCGACAGCTATCCACGAACAGAATAAGGCTCAGCGGTTTTATCCGCGAATGCCTGTAATAAAGGGCAGCCAATCGGGCTGCCCTTTTTGTTGTTTGCAACTCAGGACGTTTTGGCGTTGTTTAGCGCCAGTGACACCGCCAGCGTCTGTGCCAGGCAGAGTGAGGCGACCTGCGAACGGAAGCCATCGACCTGCGCTTCGCGTACCACAAAGCAGACATCGCTGAAGGCAGCCAGCGGGCTGACCTGGCTATCGGTAATGGCGATCTGATGCGCGCCACGCTTGGCCCCCATTTCGACGACCTCGACCGCTTCACGCGCATAGGGCGAGTAGCTGATCGCAATCACCACATCTTTCGGGTTAACCAGACTGAGCTGCTCGGTAAACATCCCGCCCAGACCATCGATCAGAAAAGCACGCCGCTCCAGATGGCGCAGCGCGTAGACCAGATAGGAGGCGACGCTGAACGAGCGACGCAGGCCAATTACATAGATGTTCTCAGCCTCATTCAGCAGTTTCACTGCTTTGTTCAGCTGTTCAGGATTCACCTGCATCGCCAGCTGCTGCAGCGCCTGGCTGTTCACCATGGTAAAGACGTTGAGGATCTCCGCCGGACTCTCAGGCGCACTGGCGCTGTCGTCCGTAGAGGTCTGACGAAACAGACGCGCGCGCTCGGTATAGTTGACCGTCTCTTCCATCAGGTGCTGACGAAAAACCTGTTTCATTTCGTTGAAGCCGCTGAAGCCAAACGCATTCGCAAAACGGATCAGCGTCGATGGCGGCACATCGGCCTGCTGAGCAATCGAGGCGACGGTATCGAAAGCAATACTATTACTGTTATCAAGGATGTAGCGCGCAACCTGTTTAAGACGCTTGCTCAGCGTTTCATAGCGGCGACGAATATCGTCCTGCAAGAGAGAAAGTTGGGTGGGATTATTGTTCATCACTTCTGCCCGTATCATGAGAATAATGGCTGCATAATGAGCGCTATAGTATCAGATGGATGGAAAATTTCATTTGTTTGCGTCAACGATGCGGTTTATTTCATGGCTTTATGAAATGGTTCACAGATTGGCTTTAGCGCGCCCAGGCGGGCAATGACAGGGTGAAAAACGGGATGAAATGACAGAAGGGAAGAGGGGTAACCAGTAAAACGCCATCCCGGTTGGGATGGCGTGATATTACTAAAAAGTCTGTCTCTGCCTGCAATGAGTCCGCACAGGCTCAGGTAACACGGTCAGATCGGAAAGTCGCTCAAGCCATCCATGGCCGCTCGGCCCGCGCGATTACGCACCTCATCCATGAGGTGCGCCCGTTGCCGGGCCAACGCTTCGCGTTGTTCAAAAACGCTCCCGGCGTTTTTTTCCGGGCGGCGGGACGCTTTCCTCTTCTGACCGTGTTACCTGCGCGTTGAGCTTATTCGTTGCTGCAACATTCACCCTGCTTTGAGTGAATCAGCAGTCTGAGGCCATCGCGGTTGAGACAACTTGGTGCAGAGCAGCAAATCAGGCGCGGGCAGCGCGCCAGTACGCAATCAGCCTCAGGTAATTTCCTTTTACGGTCTCAATCAGCGCCTGATCGTCCAGTTCACCCTGCAACCACTGGCGCGAAGGCTGACCAAAGATGGTGCGACCCACCGCAAAACCTTTCACCCATGGCGCGTTGGCCGCCGCAGCGAAGCCCGCTTTAAGCTTCTCTTCGGGCGCATCCAGACCAAGTAACAGAATGCCGCGACAGTGAGGATCCTGCTCCTCAATCAGACGACTGATCGCCTGCCAGCTCTCTGCGGATAGCGGAGGCAGTTTCCACCAGTCCGGCTGAATACCCAGACTGTAGAAATGACTCAATATATCAAGGTAATAGGCTTCATTCTTATCCGGATTGCTCTCGGGAAGAATCACTTCCAGCAGCAGCTCATGGCCACTTTTGTTACAGCCTTTCCAGACGTCGAGCACCAGATCATCCTGCTCTTTGCGCAGTTCAGCACTGTCATGCGGATGATAGAAGATCAGACATTTCACGACATGTTCGGCGGGCCAGTCGATTAGCTGCGAGCCGATATTGCCATGCTCCAGTCGCAGTGGACGTGAGCTGGGTAGCTCGATCGGGCGGCCAATCCACCACTTCTTACCCGTGATGGCATTCAGGGCTTTCTGACCATAGGTGGTATCCGCCAGAATGCCGCTTTTGTTCTCTAATCCCGCCTCACTGGCCGCCTGCTGAGCAGCTTCCAGCAGCAGCAGTTTAAGCTGTGGAATACGGCTCTCATCAACGCCCGCTTCCTGCGCCATATCGGCCAGTTGTTTGCGATGGTCAAAGGCGAACACGTTCAGCTCCGGCCACTGCTGCTTACGGGTGGTCACACGGTGCAGATGGTTCAGACGACTGTCGAGATCGGGACGTTTCACCTCTGTGTCGCGGCTCAGGAAATCATCCAGCTCCGTTTTGGTTGGCATGGCAGGGGCACAGCCGTGGCGCGACACGACCAGCGCGCCACAGGCATTGGCATAACGGCACGCCTGCTCCCAGCCTTCATCATTCAGCCAGCCGCGCAGCAGGCCAGACATGAAGGCATCGCCCGCGCCCAGCACGTTGAGCACGTCGACGCGTACGCCAGTGTGCAGCTGAGTCTGTTCCCAGCTATCCGGAATTTCACCTTCAAACACCACACAACCCAGCGGACCGCGTTTGCAGACCAGCGTCGCCTGGCTCGCCTGACGCACGTTCTTCAGCGCAGTCAGGGTATCGGTGCTGCCACCGGCAATATGAAACTCCTCTTCGGTGCCGACGATCAAATCGAAATAGTGCACCACTTCCTGTAACTGCTGCGTGACCTGAGAGGACTCAATGAAACGCGTTTCACCATCGCCCAGAGAGGTCAGTCCCCACAACACCGGGCGGTAATCAATATCCAGCGCCGTGCGCAGGCCATTGCGGCGGGCGATATCCAGCGCTTTCAGCACCGCTTCACGGGTCTGCGGATGGGATAAGTGCGTGCCGGTGACCGCTACCGCGCGGGCCGAAGTAATAAAGGCTTCGTCGATATCGTCCGGCACCAGGCCCATATCAGCACAGTTATCACGGTAGAAAATCAGCGGAAAAGTCTCTTCATCTTTAATCCCCAGGATCACCATGCCAGTCAGGCGTTTTGCATCGGTGATCAGGGCATCGGTGTTACAGCCTACGCGCTGTAATTCCTCACGCAGAAAGCGACCATTGTGCTCATCCCCCACCCGCGCCAGCATCGCCGATTTCAGCCCCTGAATCGCGGTGCCGTAAGCGACGTTGCCCGACGATCCGCCGAGATATTTAGCGAAGGAGGTGACATCTTCCAGCCGTGCTCCAATCTGCTGGCCATAAAAATCAACGGCGATGCGCCCGATACAAATCACATCAAGCGGCTTCTGTTGTGTACTCATACCTGTGGTTTCCTTCTGTGATTCGCAGAGCTGGCGGGCGAAAAGACCGATCCAGGCAGGCTCTGCTTCCGGGTCTGTGGGTATCTGACTGGCTATGAGGGGAGTATGAGGAATAAAAATTCCATATTCAATATGAAATGAAATATCCATCGCAATTTTGTGAACCAGGTAAAACTCCTGATTGCCACCCGCCTGCGTGGTCTCCACTGCCAGGATGTACGGTATGTCAGGGTTGTGAGGGGGATCGCAGGAATTCGTATACCAGTCAGGCAAGCTGCTGCATTGAAATGAATTTTTTCATCCTGAATGACTCTCTGCTAAACGTTCCAGATTTCCCCGTCGTGATCGCCCGCCAGCCCTGTTGCCATCATTAAATTTGATCTCACTCGCAAAATGAAATGTTTCTTCTGTAATCGTATTTTATGAAAAATATATTTGTTTATAATCGCCTCACGTTTCAGTTATTCCGGCCGCTTTTCCGCCAATGACAACGCCTGGCGCGCTGTCGCGGAAGTCGGGGTCCACCAGCATGTAAGGAAGAAACATGGGCACAATCAGACTGACCACGGCACAGGCGCTGGTTAAATTTCTTGATAATCAATTCATCGATGTTGATGGCACTGAGACGAAGTTCGTCAAAGGCATCTTCGCGATTTTCGGCCATGGCAACGTGCTGGGGCTGGGCCAGGCGCTGGAACAGGATAGCGGCGATCTGGTGGTCTGGCAGGGGCGTAATGAGCAAGGCATGGCCCATGCTGCCACTGGCTTTGCCCGTCAGTCGCTGCGCCGTCAGATTATCGCCTGCAGTTCGTCTGTAGGACCGGGTGCGGCCAACATGATTACTGCCGCCGCCACTGCGACCGCTAACCGCATTCCTCTGCTGCTGCTGCCTGGCGACGTCTTCGCCACCCGTCAGCCCGACCCGGTGCTGCAACAGATTGAGCAGAGCTACGATCTCAGCATCAGCACCAACGACGCCTTCCGCGCCGTCAGCAAATACTGGGATCGCGTCAGCCGCCCTGAGCAGCTGATGTCCGCCTGTATTAATGCCATGCGCGTGCTGACCGATCCGGCCGAAACCGGCGCAGTCACGCTGTCGCTGCCGCAGGATGTGCAGGGCGAAGCCTGGGATTACCCTGACTACTTCTTCCAGAAACGCGTGCACCGTCTGGATCGCCGCCTGCCGGTCGCGGCGCAGCTGGCGGATGCTCTGACGCTGATTAACCGTAAGCGCAAGCCGATAATTATCTGTGGCGGCGGAGTGAAATACTCTGAAGCGGGCGAGGCGCTGCGCCAGTTTGCCGAGCGCTATCAGATCCCCTTTGCCGAGACGCAGGCGGGCAAGGGCACGCTGGTCTCTGACCATCCGCTGAATGTCGGCGGCGTAGGCGAAACCGGCTGTCTGGCCGCTAACCTGCTGGCGAAAGAGGCCGATTTAGTCATCGGCATCGGCACCCGCTACACCGACTTCACCACCGCATCCAAATGGATTTTCCAGCATCCCGATGTCAGCTTCCTGAACATCAACGTCAGCAACTTCGACAGTTACAAGCTCGATGGCGTGCAGCTGCTGGCCGATGCCCGTGAAGGGCTGACCGCGCTCTCCGCTGCACTCGCCTCACAGCACTACAGCAATGACTGGGGCAACCAGATTGAGCAGGCGCAGAGCCAGCTGCTGAAAGAGACGCAGCGCGTCTATCAGGTGGAATATCACGATGGCGATTTTGTGCCGGAGATTGCTGACCATCTCGACCGCGAAGCGGTGTTCGCTGAATTTAACCGCCTGACTCAGTCACTGCTGACGCAAAGCAGCGTGCTCGGCACCTTAAATGAGCAACTGCCGAAAGATGCGGTCGTGGTAGCCGCCGCAGGCAGCCTGCCGGGCGACCTGCAGCGCGTCTGGCGCACCAAAGATTACAACGCCTACCACGTCGAATATGGCTACTCCTGCATGGGCTATGAAGTCAATGCTGCGCTGGGTGCAAAACTGGCGCAGCCGCAGCGCGAGGTCTATGCGCTGGTCGGCGACGGCTCCTTTATGATGCTGCACTCTGAGCTGGTCACCTCGATTCAGGAAGGGGCGAAGATCAACGTCGTGCTGCTGGATAACATGACTAACGGCTGTATCAACAACCTGCAGATGGAACACGGTATGGACAGCTTCACCACCGAGTTCCGTTTCCGTAACGCGGAAAGCGGCAGACTGGACGGTGGCTTTATCCCGGTCGACTTCGCGGCCATTGCTGCCGGTTATGGCTGCAAAACTTATCGCGTTACCAGCCTGGAACAGCTTAAAGCGGCGCTGGAAGATGCCCGCACCCAGACGGTTTCCACCCTTATCGACATCAAAGTGCTGCCAAAAACCATGATCCACAAATATTTCAGCTGGTGGCACGTCGGCGTGGCGCAGGCGTCGAAAACCGAACGCGCTCAGGCGGTGGCGGACAAGCTCAACAGCCATCTGGATCAGGCGCGCAAATACTGATTTCCGGGCCGTGCTGCGGCCCGTTTTCCTCTTCTCCGTACGAACCCTACACAGGTGTAATTATGACTTTGAAACTTGGCGTCATCGGTACAGGTGCAATTGGTCAGGAACATATTCGCCGCTGCAGTCATGTGCTGCAGGGGGCTCAGGTGGTTGCCGTCTCTGACATCAATGTCGACGGCGCTCGGGCTGCACTGCAACGCCTGAACATTGAGGCGGAGGTGTTTGAAAATGGTCACGATGTGATTCAGTCTCCCAACGTCGATGCGGTGCTGGTCACCTCATGGGATCCGACCCACGAAGAGTTCACCTTAGCGGCGATTGCCGCCGGTAAACCGGTCTTTTGTGAGAAGCCGCTGGCGATGAGCGCCGAGGGCTGCCGCCGGGTGGTGGATGCAGAGATTCAGGCGGGTAAACGCCTGGTGCAGGTCGGTTTTATGCGTCCTTACGATGCGGGCTATCGCGCCCTGAAAAAAGTGATCACCGATGGCGATATCGGTGAGCCGCTGATGCTGCACTGCGCACACCGCAACCCGACCGTGCCAGAGAGCTACACCACGCCGATGGCAATCACGAATACCCTGATTCACGAGCTGGATGTGCTGCGCTGGCTGACCAGTGACGACTATAAAACGGTGCAGGTGATCTTCCCGCGCGTGACGTCGAAGACCCATGGTCAGCTGAAAGACCCGCAGATCGTCCTGTTCGAAACCCACAAAGGGATTCGCATCGACGTCGAGATCTTCGTTAACTGCGCTTATGGCTATGACATTCAGTGTGAAGTGGTCGGTGAAGAGGGCATTGCCCGCCTGCCAGAGCCTTCTTCGGTGCAGCTGCGCAAAGATGCCCGCCTGTCGAATACCATTCTGGTGGACTGGAAAGATCGCTTTATCGAAGCGTATGACGTTGAGCTGCAGGCGTTTATCAACGACATCAAAGCGGGTCAGCTTACCGGTCCTTCTGCCTGGGATGGCTTTGCTGCCTCAGTGGCCGCCGATGCCTGCATCAAAGCACAGAGCAGTGGTGCGATCGAGCCGGTAGAGATGCCGCCGCGTCCTGCTTTCTATAACTGATCAGCCCTCTATGCGGCCTTGCCGCTCTCCGCCTGGGAATAAGAAGATGAACAAAGAGAACGTAAAACTGGCGATCGCGCCGATCGGCTGGACCAACGATGATATGCCGGATCTTGGCAGTGAGAATACCTTCCAGCAGACCGTCAGTGAGATGGCGCTGGCGGGCTTTACCGGCAGCGAAGTGGGCAGCAAATACCCGCGCGATCCGGCGATTCTGAAACCGATGCTCGACATCCGCGGCATCGAAATCTGCAACGCCTGGTTCAGCACCTTTTTCGCTAATGGCGACAAAGAGAAAACCATTGAACAGTTCATCGAGCACATGAACTTCCTGCATGCGATGGGCGCACGGGTGATTGGCTGTTCTGAGCAGAGTAAAAGTATTCAGGGCACCACGCTGGCGGTATTCGAAGAGAAAGCGATTTTCAGCGATGAAGAGTGGCGGTTAACCGCAGAGGGCTACAACGAACTGGCCCGCATCGCAGCAGAGAAGGGGATGCGCGTGACGCTGCATCACCACATGGGCACCGGCATTCAGACCACAGAAGAGATCGACCGGTTTATGGCGATGACCGACGAGCAGGTCGGTTTGCTCTATGACACCGGCCACGTCTACTACTCCGAAGGCTCCCAGCAGAAGATGCTGGCGGTACTGGAAAAATATCTGCCGCGCATCTTCCATGTACATCTTAAGGATGTGCGTGATGAGGTGGTCGCCGACGTACGTGAGAACCATCTCTCGTTCCTGGAAGGGGTGAAAAAGGGCACCTTTACCGTGCCGGGCGATGGTGTGATCGACTTTAAGCCGGTGTTTAAAATCCTGGACGATTACGGCTACAAAGGCTGGATGGTGGTGGAAGCGGAGCAGGATCCGGCACTGGCCAATCCGTTTGAGTATGCGGTGAAAGCGCGGAAATATATCCGGGAAAATGCAGGGTTATAACGTGCTCTGAACAAAGGCTGGCTTCCCGGTGGGATGCCAGCCTTGAGATTTTTGACAAAGTCCAGCTCGGTAGCGGTAAGACCGAGCCTGCGAAGGGAACACGGTCAGATCGGAAAGACGCAAAAACCGCCATCCATGGCATGCTCGGCCCGCGCCGTCCCTGCCGCGGGACGCTTTCCTCCTCTGACCGTGTTCCCTGCGCATTGAGCTTATTCATTGCTGCCAGACTCACCCTGATGTGGGTTTGTCAGCAGTCTGAGGCTGGCTTCCCGGTGGGATGCCAGCCTTGTGTTTTACTTCAGCTGTTTTACTTCAGCGTAATGCTTTTCACAATGCTGTCAGCATCGCTCTGCGCCTGCTGCTGATTATCGCCTGGCAGCGTAATTTGCAGCGTCACCAGCTTGCCATCCACTTTTGCCAGAACCACAGAAGACCATGAGGTCTGGTTGTTGGCAGAAATCACGGTATCCAGCTGCTGTGCGGGCTGATCCTTCAACGTCACAGATTTGTTCGACACCACCTGCAGCTGCGGGTCGCGGTTACGCTGCTGCTGTTCCATGCGCTTCGACAGCACATCCAGCCCATCACTGGTCGGGTCACCGGCAATCACAATAATGGCGCGGGCTCCGGTTTCATCCGCATAAACGTGCATGTTCGTGGTCTGCGAACCCAGTTTACCGCTTTTATCTGACATGCCTGGTGGCAGTGAGAAGCTCAGTTTGCCATCCATCAGCGTGACGGTCTGCGCCGACTGACTGGCGCTGACGCCATTGTCGTTCGCCGCTTCATCTTTCTTCTGGTCACAGGCCGCCAGGCCAAGTACCAGTAACCCCATTCCTACATATTTCACCAGGTTGCGCATCAGAATCCCTTTTTTTAGTTTCCAGTCAGGCATTAATACAACAGGAATCAGGTTGCAAACGCAACCTGATGATTGTCAGAAGATCTTAGCGGAAAATAGTGGAAACCGTATGGGCTATTAGAGCCTGGCCAATCAGACTATTTTATTTGTCATTCTGAACATGGGCAGTGCTCACAATCCTCACGTACTACGTGTACGCTCCGGTTGTTCCGCGCTGTCCGTGTCCAGACTGCCTGCAACAATAACGCCTGATAAACCAGGCTCAGCCGAAATTGACCTGGCGGGTGGTCTGGCGTTCAGCCAGACGTTTCAGCGCGGCATTGAGCAGTACGCCGTAGGCGGGCAGGAAGAAGACCATGCAGATCAGCACTTTGAAGCTGTAATCTACCAGGGCAATCTCGACCCAGTGCTGCGCCATAAACGCATCGGGACTTTTATAGAAGGCGATAAAGAAGAAGGCCAGCGTATCGCTGATATTCCCCAGGAACATGGCACAGCCGGGTGCTATCCACCACTGAGGCAGACGACGCAGACGGTTGAAGACATGAACGTCGAGGATCTGACCCAGCGCATAAGCCATAAAGCTGGCGCAGGCGATACGGGCAACAAACAGGTTCATCACTTCCAGTGCCTGCCAGCCCTGCCATTCCCCCTGATAGAACAGCGCCGAGACACCGTAAGAGATAAACAGCGCCGGGATCATCACGACCAGAATAATGCGTCGGGCCAGCGGTGCGCCAAAAATACGCACGGTGAGATCGGTCGCCAGGAAAATAAACGGGAAGCTGAACGCACCCCAGGTGGTGTGGAAGCCAAAGACGGAGATTGGCAACTGGACCAGGTAGTTACTGGAGGTGATCACCAGCAGGTGAAACAGCGATAACCAGAAAAGCGCATGCATGCGCTGCCGTGAAGAAAATGCGAGCATATTCAACCTTTTTAATGTTGGGGTGAGGGAACCCATTGCGGGACGCCGTTCGGGCAGCGCCTGGCAGTTTTATGAGCAAAAAGCGGCGGCATATTACCGCGTTGTGCTTTTTATGCAATGGTTAATTTTACCGCAATCGTTATCGCCTTGCTTCACCGCCAGCACGCGCTAGAATGAGCGCCCCTTACCTGAACCGAGTTGATTATGAGCGATGCCTTTTCCTCTGCCGACCATCAGCTGGACGCCCGTGGCCTGCGTTGCCCGGAACCGGTGATGATGGTGCGCAAAACCGTACGCAGCCTGCAGGATGGCGAGACGTTACTGATCATCGCCGATGATCCGGCAACGACCCGCGATATTCCCGGCTTCTGCCGCTTTATGGAGCATGGCCTGCTGGCGCAGCAGACCGACACGCTGCCCTATCAGTTTCTGATCCGCAAAGGTATGGCCGGTTAACAGCCGCCGTTCCGGCCGCCGTTAACCGCACTCTTCAGACAGAGCCTCTTACTCAGGCGCGACGCCGCAGTAACCGCAGCGCGTTGGCGGTGACCAGCGCGGTCGCACCGGAATCTGCCAGCACCGCCAGCCAGAGTCCGGTCAGACCCAGCAGGGTGGTGACCAGGAAAATCGCCTTCAGCCCCAGCGCAATGCCGATATTCTGGCGGATGATGCGCCGCGTACGACGCGCCAGCGCAATCATTGGTGCCAGATTGCTGAGCTGATTACGCGTCAGGGCTGCATCGGCCGCTTCCAGCGCGACATCGGTGCCGCTACCCATCGCAATGCCCAGCGTCGCCGCTTTCATCGCCGGCGCGTCGTTAATACCATCTCCGACCATCGCCAGCGGCTGCTGCTGACTCAGTTCACGAATCGCCGCGACTTTATCGGCAGGAAGCAGACTGGCGCGATAATCAATATCCAGCTGGCGGGCAATCGTTGCTGCGGCGCGCGGGTTATCGCCGGTCAGCATCAGGCTCTCAATACCCAGCTTTTTCAGCGCCCTTAACGCCTCCACGGCATCGTCACGCAGCTGATCGCGCAGGGCCAGCGCACCGAGCGCCTCACCATCGCGTATTAATACCACCAGCGTTTCACCTTCAGCTTCCTGCTGCGCAATCTGCGCGCTTTGCTCCGGCGTCAGACCGGGCGCATGGCCTGGCGTCAGTAGCTGAATCTGCTGGCCTGAGACCTGCGCACAGATGCCGCGTCCCGCCTGCACCTGCTGATCCTGCGCGTCAGGAATCACCAGGTTACGTGCCTGTGCGGCCGACACGATAGCGCTGGCTAGCGGATGGGTCGCACCCTGTTCCGCCGCAGCGCTTAACGCCAGCATCTCTGACTCGCTGGCTGGGCCAAACCGCAGGATCTGCGTCAGCTGCGGCTTACCCAGCGTCAGCGTGCCGGTTTTATCAAAGGCCATCCTGCGCAGCGAACTCAGGCGTTCCAGCGCCGCACCACCTTTAATCAGCGCCCCCTGACGCGCTGCCGCAGCCAGCCCGGAGGTAATGGCGGCTGGCACAGAGATCACCAGCGCACAGGGGCAGCCAATCAGCAGCAGGGTCAGACCTTTGTAGATCCACGGCTGCCAGTCGCCTGCGAAGAGCAGGGGCGGCACGACCATCACCAGTAGCGACAGCAGCATCACCAGCGGCGTGTAGATGCGGCTGAACTGGTCGATAAAGCGTTCAACCGGCGCACGGTGCGTTTCCGCTTCCTCAATCAGCTGCAGGATACGGTCAATCGCGCTTTCCCCCGGTTTCGATACCACCTCCAGCGTTACCAGCCGGTCAACGCTGGTGGCACCGGCCATGATTTTTTCACCGCTGGCGCGGGTGACCGGCAGTGACTCACCGGTCAGCGCGCTCTCATCGAAACTGGCGAGCGGGCTGATTAAACGGCCATCGACTGGCAAACGGCTGCCCGCCGCGACTTCAATCACATCACCCGGTTGCAGCGCCGCCAGTGGCACCTCACTGCGTTTGCCCTGTTCCAGGCGAATCGCCGATTCAGGCCGCAACGCCATCAGGCTGGTGACGCCGCTGCGTGCCCTGGAGGCAGCATAGCTTTCCAGCTGTTCACCCAGTTGAAACAGCACCAGCACCATGGCGGCTTCGGCATGTGCGCCAATGATTAGCGCGCCTGCCGACGCCAGCGTCATTAATGTCTCAATGGTAAAAGGCGATCCGCTGCGCAGACGCTGCCAGGCACCGCGCGCGACCGGGACCAGGCCGACCAGGGTGGTCAGTACAAACAGCCGATCGCCCCAGGCGGGTGCGAAGTGGCTGAGTACGCTGCTGGCGAGCACCAGCAGCGCCAGTAACATTAGTATCCGGTTCTGCTGCCCGCGCGAGCTTGCGGACGGCGTCTCCGAGGGTGTAACAAGCTGGAAACCGGCTTTTTTTACCGCCTGTTCAACGGCGCTTTGTACATCGTTATCAGCCTTAACCACCAGCTTCTCGCTGCTGAACAGCACACGGGCGTCGGTTATGCCGCTTATCTGGCGCACGGCGGTTTCAATGGTGCGGGCGCAACCCGGACAATCCATGCCGCTGACCTGCCAGCTAAAGTGACAGGAACCTCGCCGGTCGCTTTCCTCAGCAGTGTCGGCCTCATTGCCAGGGCTGCTGTTGCCGTCACAGCAGCAGCCTGCCGTATCCGCCGTCACGGGCGTAGCAGCATGAATAGAAAGAGAGAGTGGACGGGCCTGACGAACCTGGCACAGCGGTTTTGCTGCGGCGTGGCTGGCACGCGGTTTGCCGCAGCCACAGGCGTGATGTTGATGCATATGACCTCCGGAGTGTAAGAGTCGCGGGATGAGCAACGCTGCCCATCCCTTATCCTACACTCTGGAGTGAACTCCAGAGTCAAGACTAATTTCTCAGACGACCCACAGTGAACGCACGATCATAAAGTGACCGGCAAAGTAGCAGGCGGCCACAATCGCGCTGTCAGCACTGAAGCGACGACGATAGTGCGAGATAAACCAGACCGCGTTGGCCAGCAGCAGCAGACCGGCACCGACCATGATAGAGAAGCTGTAATCGGTCGGGCGGAAGAAGTACTGCTCGGTCGCTATCCAGGTCATCACGACCGTCATGCCAATAAAGGTGCAGACAGGCCAGCGCAGATCCTCCAGTCGGCTCCAGATGATGCCAACCAGGGCGGCACCGATGATGAGCAGCGTCAGCGGAATCGGCCAGAAGAAGGTCATGGTCATACTGGCGGCGAAGCAGAGCGTATAGAGCAGGTGCGACAGGAAGAACGCCCCGACGGCATAGAGCATCTGCTGACGCGGCAGCAGCGTTAACGCATCACCGACCAGCGTCGCAACCAGACCGGCCAGAATCAGATAGTCCGTGGTTTGCAGAACCGGAGCCTGCCAGGCGAGTCCGACCAGCAGCAGCAGCGTGACGGGCTTAAACAGCCAGCGCTGCCATTGTGGGCCGCGATAGGTGGCATCGACATAGAGCCAGCCGGAGAAAAGTACAGCGAGGAAAGACCAGAGCATTGTTTCTCCCTTTTTTACTCAAAATGGTGAAAGATCCCAAAATATCACTTCCAGTTTAGGTTAAGCCTCTGAGATGTGACAATCAGGCAACTCTGGTTGTATGCTTTGCCGCCTGATTTAACAGGCATGAGAGCGCTATGAGCAAACCACCGTTAATCTTTATCATCGTTCTGGCGATTATCGCTGTGCTGGCGAGTCGTCAGTTCATTAAGCAACGGCGTGAGGCTGCGGTGAATGACGCTTCCCCCACGCGTGCTCTGCAGGCTGAGGTCAAAACCAAACGTGAATTTCCTTCTCCCAATCGCCGTTCACGGCAGCGTGAAGTCATCGCCGGGGAAGAGATGCGGTATGAGGTGTTGTTTCATCCGCTGAACGGTGACAGCGACATTAAAGTGCAGCTTAAAGAGGGGGAGTATCATCAGCTGGATAAAGGCGCGAGAGGGGAGCTGAAGATGCAGGGCACGCGCTTTATCAGCTTCACGCCCATGCAGTAAGGCGGGCATTGCGCCCGCCCGACACTACTTTTTACGTGGGAAGTTTTTCTTCTGCCAGGCAACCAGTTCAAACACGCCAAACAGAAACACTTTCGCCTGAGTCACGCGGTCAATAGGCGGTGCATCTTTGGTCTGCGTCGTGCGCAGTAATACCAGTTGCAGACCATGCATCAGGATCATGAAGATCAGTGCAACGTTGATAAAATAAGTCAGTGGCTTCGGGTAGGGATGGACCAGATTAGCCAGTAAAAATCCCCACACGCATAGCATCAACAGACGCCCTAAATTAAGTAACATCCTGCGTCTCCTGTTGACGTTGATACAAACGATAAGCCACTTGTCCGGCTATTTTCTCGCGATAAAGATCCCACTCAGGCGGCACCGGTGGTGCGCCATTTTCCACTTCACTTTCGACGTAAATCAGCGCCTGATCGGCCAGCCAGTTATTCTGCTCCAGCAGCTGTAGCGTCTGCTCCAGCAATCCCTGACGAAACGGGGGATCAATAAACACCACATCAAAGGGTGTACCCGCCTGTGCCAGCCAGTTTAGCGTATTGGTCTGAACCACGGTGCCATTCGTGGCGCGCAGCGTCTGCAGATTTTTTGTTAACTGCTGTGCCACCGGACGTTCCAGTTCCAGTAGCGTCGCCGATCCCGCGTAACGCGACAGCGCTTCCAGTCCTAATGCGCCGCTACCGGCAAAGCAATCAAGGCAGCGCGCCTCTGGCAGCACCGGGGCCAGCCAGTTAAACAGCGTCTCGCGAACCCGATCGGTGGTCGGGCGCAGTCCGGCGCTGTCCGGCACCGGCAATTTGCGTCCGCGCCACTGACCGCCAATGATGCGAATCTGCCCGGCACCGCCTGTACTGCGGGGGTTTTTATTCATCTTGCTCACAACTCGTCATAATTTGTTGCGTAGTTTAACGGGCGAATCGGTGAGAAGAAACGTTAAAAAAGGGTGCTGTGGTGAGCTGGCTGGAAAGTGTTAGACTACTGAGTTGCTGAAGTCATGCATTATTCTGCGGTTTACGCCGGTCTGGCGCTGACCAATTTCATTGATTTACCCCTGGAAACCACGCGCGACCGGGACAAAGCCATCGAGGAGTGTCGTCACACAATGGCAAAAGAGAAAAAACGTGGCTTTTTTTCCTGGCTGGGATTTGGCAAAGAGGAAGAGAAACAACCTGCAGCGGAGGAGCAGACATCCGAGGTCGCTGAACCCGCACAGCAGACAGAACAGGAAGCCCCGGCATTAAGCCAGGCTGAAGCACAAGCGGAAGAGACTGTCGTCATCACCGAAACGGTGGCCGGACAGCAGCGTGAGGCGGAAGTCACTGCGGCAGCGCCGCATGAGTCAGCACCTGCCGTGCTGGATGAGGCTGAGCCGATTGAGGCCGACCCTGAAGCGTTACTGGAGGTTGCCGCACCTGAACATGACGCGACGCCGGTCATTGACGCCGACGATGTGGTCACGCCGATCGCTGACGCGGAACCCGCAGACGCGCCGTTAAGTGAAGAGGAACTGACGGCACTGGCGCTCGGTGACGCAGAGATCGTTGACGTTCCGCACAGCGAAACCGATGCACCGTTAAGCGAAGAGGAGCTGACGGCGCTGGCGCTGGGCGATGCAGAGATCGTCGAAACCCCGCACAGTGAAGCATCGTCAAGCGGCGAAGTGCTTACGCCACAGGTACGGGATGACGCAGCGATCGCTGAAACGCAGGATAGCGAAGCAGACGCGCCGCTGACTGAGGAAGAACTGACCGCACTGGCACTGGATGACGCTGAAGCAGAATCGGCAGACACAGTATCCGACACCGTCAGCGATCTGCCGCTGGCCGCCGCGCCGCTCATCGTGCAGGAGCAGGAGCGTCCCGGCAAAGAGGGTTTCTTTGCCCGCCTGAAGCGCAGCCTGGTCAAAACCCGTCAGAACCTCGGTTCCGGTTTTGTCAGCCTGTTCCGTGGCAAAAAGATTGATGATGACCTGTTTGACGAGCTGGAAGAGCAGTTGCTGATTGCTGATGTGGGCGTGGATACCACACGCCGCATCATCACCAACCTGACCCAGCAGGCAAACCGCAAGCAGTTACGTGACGCGGAAGCGCTCTATGGCCTGTTGAAAGCAGAGATGGCATCGATTCTGGCGAAAGTGGATGCGCCACTGGATGTCTCAGGTAAAACGCCGTTTGTCATCCTGATGGTGGGCGTCAATGGCGTGGGTAAAACCACCACCATCGGTAAGCTGGCACGCCAGTATCAGGCCGAGGGCAAGTCCGTGATGTTAGCGGCCGGTGATACCTTCCGCGCCGCGGCGGTTGAGCAGCTGCAGGTGTGGGGCCAGCGTAATAATATTCCGGTGATTGCGCAGCACACCGGCGCAGATTCCGCTTCGGTGATCTTCGATGCCATTCAGGCCGCGAAGTCGCGTGGCGTTGACGTGCTGATTGCGGATACTGCTGGTCGTCTGCAGAACAAATCGCACCTGATGGAAGAGCTGAAAAAAATCACCCGCGTGATGAAAAAGCTGGACGATTCCGCGCCTCACGAAGTGATGCTGACGCTGGATGCCAGCACCGGACAGAATGCGGTCAGCCAGGCCCGACTGTTTAATGAAGCCGTCGGCCTGACCGGTATTGCGCTCACCAAGCTGGATGGCACCGCCAAAGGCGGCGTGATCTTCTCGGTGGCCGACCAGTTCGGTATTCCGATTCGCTACATCGGCGTTGGTGAAGGCATTGAAGATTTACGGCCGTTTAAGGCGGAAGATTTTATTGAGGCACTGTTTGCCCGAGAGGACTAATTAGGATGATTCGCTTTGAAGAGGTCAGTAAGGCATATCTCGGCGGACGTCAGGCGCTGCAGGGGGTAGATTTTCATCTGCGTCCCGGCGAAATGGCGTTTCTGACCGGCCACTCCGGTGCCGGTAAAAGTACCTTGCTGAAGCTGATTTGTGGCATTGAGCGCCCAAGTGCCGGAAAAATCTGGTTCAGCGGTCATGACATTTCCCGGCTGCGTAACAGTGAGGTGCCTTTCCTGCGTCGTCAGATTGGCATGATCTTCCAGGATCACCACCTGCTGATGGATCGGTCAGTTTATGACAATGTGGCGATCCCGCTGATTATTTCCGGTGCCAGCGGCGAGGATATCCGTCGTCGCGTCTCGGCGGCGCTGGATAAAGTGGGCCTGCTCGACAAAGCAAAAAGTTTTCCGATTCAGCTTTCGGGCGGTGAACAGCAGCGTGTGGGCATCGCCCGTGCGGTGGTGAACAAGCCGGCCGTGCTGCTGGCCGATGAACCGACCGGTAACCTTGACGACGCGCTGTCAGAAGACATTCTGCGCCTGTTCGAAGAGTTCAACCGCGTCGGCGTCACCGTCCTGATGGCAACGCATGACAGCGGCCTGATCGCCCGACGCAACTATCGGATGATGACGCTGAATCAGGGACGTCTGCACGGAGGCCACGATGGTCAATAAACGTATTAAACGTCCGGCTGCACCGAAAGCGAAGCAGCCGTCGAAGTCAAAAAGTAAAGCGCTGAAAGGCGGCTGGCAGGAGCAGTGGCGCTATGCGCTGCGCGGAACGCTTTCTGATATGTGGCGTCAGCCGCTGGCGACGCTGCTGACGGTGATGGTCATCGCCATTTCCCTGACGCTGCCCAGCGTCTGCTACATGGTGTGGAAAAACGTCAGCCAGGCGGCCACGCAGTGGTATCCGGCGCCGCAGTTGACCGTTTATCTCTCCAAAACACTGGATGATACGGCGGCAGAAAACGTGGTGGCGCAGCTCAGGCAGGTTGAAGGCGTGGATAACGTCAACTACCTGACGCGGGAAGAGGCGCTGAACGAATTTCGTAACTGGTCGGGCTTTGGTGGCGCAATGGATATGCTGGAGCAGAATCCGCTGCCTGCGGTGGCCATCATCACGCCTAAGCTCAACTTCCAGAACTCAGACACCATGCAGAGCCTGCGCGATCGGGTGAGCAAAGTGCAGGGCGTGGATGAAGTGCGAATGGATGACAGCTGGTTTGCGCGGCTGGCGGCGCTGACCGGGCTGGTGGGGCAGATTGCCTCAATGATTGGCGTGCTGATGATTGTGGCTGTGTTCCTGGTGATCGGTAACAGCGTCCGCCTCAGCATCTTTGCCCGACGCGACACCATTAATGTGCAGAAGCTGATTGGTGCCACCGATGGCTTTATCCTGCGTCCGTTCCTCTACGGCGGGGCGCTGCTGGGCTTCAGTGGGGCGGTGCTGTCGCTGCTGCTGTCGGAAGTGCTGGTGCTGCGTCTGCAGTCGGTCGTCGCCAGTGTGGCAACGGTATTCGGTACCACCTTCTCGCTGGAAGGCTTCTCCTGGGATGAAGCATTACTGCTGCTGATGATTGCGGCCATCATCGGTTGGGTGGCTGCCTGGCTGGCGACGGTACAACATTTACGTCGATTTACGCCGCAGTAAACGCCTGCAACATTTTTTTGTTATAATGGTCCTCTGCTACCGATGGTGGGTGCAGAGGATTTTCCCCCTCTTCCCTTCCTGTCATCTGTGTGTAAAATATTCACTGCTATAATTGAACTTGTGGATAACTTTATCACTCTAAGTAGCACAGATTGCTTTCGGATCTCGCGCGACGTTGACGTAATGTATCGTCTGCGCAGGGAAATGTGCGGCAATTCCACTGAATTTGTGAGGGTTTGAATGACCAAAGAAATGCAAACTTTAGCTATTGCTCCTCTTGGCAACCTGGAGTCTTACGTCCGGGCTGCGAATACCTGGCCGATGCTCTCGGCTGAAGAGGAAAAAGCGTTGGCTGAACGGCTGCATTACCAGGGCGATCTGGAAGCAGCAAAGACGCTGATCCTGTCACACCTACGCTTTGTAGTTCATATCGCTCGTAATTACTCCGGCTACGGTCTGCCACAGGCTGACCTGGTCCAGGAAGGTAACATCGGCCTGATGAAAGCGGTACGTCGCTTCAACCCTGAAGTGGGCGTGCGTCTGGTTTCGTTCGCCGTACACTGGATTAAAGCGGAGATTCACGAATACGTGTTGCGTAACTGGCGTATTGTGAAAGTCGCGACCACCAAAGCACAGCGTAAGCTGTTCTTTAACCTGCGTAAAACCAAGCAGCGTCTGGGCTGGTTCAATCAGGACGAAGTCGAGATGGTTGCGCGCGAGCTGGGCGTAAGCAGTAAGGACGTACGCGAAATGGAATCGCGTATGGCCGCGCAGGATATGACCTTTGATATGTCTGCCGACGACGAGAGCAGCGAAGGCCGTTCTATGGCACCGGTGCTGTATCTGCAGGATAAAACCTCTGACTTTGCCGATGGCATCGAAGAGGACAACTGGGATGCGCACGCGGCTGACAAGCTGAGCTATGCGATGGAAGGTCTGGATGAGCGCAGCCAGCACATCATTCGCGCCCGCTGGCTGGACGAAGACAATAAAACCACGCTGCAGGAGCTGGCCGATCAATACGGCGTATCCGCCGAACGTGTCCGTCAGCTGGAAAAGAACGCCATGAAGAAACTGCGTATGGCGATTGAAGCGTAACGCACTTCAACACCTTAAGGGGCGACAGATAATGTCGCCCTTTTTGTTTTCTGCGTCTGGCTAATCTGCCGCCCGTATCCAGCCGTCACTCTGCGCCCTGAAGCCACATGCCTGCATAAATGCCGCGCGTACCTGCTGATCGTCACTGCCATCATCGGCAATCCACCAGTCCGCGATTGAACCATTCTGCCTGATCGTCTCCTCCAGCAAATATTGTCCTACCCCGCGTCGCCGGGTGACATCACGCACCGCCAGCCGGTGAACCTTGCCGTGGATGCCGGAAATTTCCAGCTGCAAACCCGCCAGCAGACGGTCATTAAAACGCGCCGCGTAAAGACGGTGAGACTCACTTAAACCCTGTTCCAGTTTTTCCATCTCCAGATCCGGCCAGACTTTGCCAAGATCAATGCGGTCCTGCGGCGTCAGCGCGGCCAGGCGCTGGATAGTGAGCTTCATAACAAAAACCTCTAAAAAAGGGGAAAGTGTAGCGAAAGTATACAACCAGAGTGCCACCACATTTTCAGCAATAAAACAGGTCAAAAGATGGCCCGGGTGCCAGGATAATAGGAGTAAACCGGGATGGCGGGCGATCAATCCAGCATAACACGCTGGCAAAGTGGTCATAAACCGGCCGTTGCATCCAGTGTATTATGCTGTTTAACCCGGTCAATTCTGAATGTGTCAGTTGATTTACAGAAGAAACTTCCTGTTTAATAACCTGAAAAATAAAGCCTTATTACTAATAAATGTCAGAAAAGTACGCTAAC
Organism: Pantoea sp. F_5; assembly: GCF_008631595.1. NCBI lineage: Bacteria > Pseudomonadati > Pseudomonadota > Gammaproteobacteria > Enterobacterales > Erwiniaceae > Pantoea > Pantoea sp. F_5. Next base: position 114,983 of record NZ_VWUO01000006.1, on the reverse strand, counting down.
TCATTCATCATTAATCAGTTTTCGACTTTATCTGGCAACGCAAGCACTCACAACATACACGACAAAACAAATGGGGTAGTCAGGATGAAAATGAAAGGTCGCGCATTACTGGCGGGATGTGTAGCACTGGCGATGAGCCATGCGGCGCTGGCTGAAGATATCAAAGTGGCCATTGTCGGCGCAATGTCAGGTCCGGTAGCGCAGTACGGCGACATGCAGTTTGCCGGCGCAACGCAGGCGATTGAAGATATCAATGCCAAAGGTGGTGTTAACGGCAACAAGCTGGTGGCGGTGAAATATGACGACGCCTGTGACCCGAAACAGGCGGTTGCGGTCGCGAACAAGGTGATTAACGACGGCATTCATTACGTCATCGGCCACCTTTGTTCTTCTTCCACCCAGCCTGCGTCTGACATCTATGAAGATGAAGGCGTGCTGATGATCACCCCGGCCGCGACCGCACCTGACCTGACTTCCCGTGGCTATAAACTGATTATGCGTACCACTGGTCTCGACTCCGATCAGGGACCGACTGCCGCGAAATATGTAATGAGCGAGCTGAAACCGCAGCGTATCGCCGTGGTGCATGACAAACAGCAGTATGGCGAAGGTCTGGCGCGTTCCGTGCAGGAGAGCCTGAAAAAGCAGGGCGCGAACATCGTCATGTTTGAAGGGATCACCGCAGGTGACAAAGATTTCTCTACCCTGGTGGCGCGCTTTAAGAAAGAGAACGTCGATTTCGTCTATTTCGGCGGCTACTACCCGGAAATGGGCCAGATCGTGCGTCAGGCACGTGCTGCTGGCCTGAAAACCCAGTTTATGGGACCAGAAGGTGTGGGTAACGCCTCACTGTCGAACATCGCCGGTGCGGCTTCTGAAGGCATGCTGGTGACCCTGCCGAAACGCTACGACCAGGTTGAAACCAACAAACCGATCGTTGACGCGCTGAAAGCGAAGAAACTGGATCCAACCGGCCCGTTCGTCTGGACCACCTATGCAGCTCTGCAATCGCTGGCAACCGGTATGGAGCGCAGCAAGAGCGCGGAGCCGGACGCTATCGTGAAAAACCTCAAGGAAGGCGCAGCGGTGCCAACCGTGATGGGCAACCTGAACTGGGATGAGAAGGGCGATCTCAAGGGCTTTGAATTCGGCGTCTTCAAATGGCATGCCGATGGCACCTCGACCGCTGTGAAGTAAACCAGGCTGTTTTGTGGTGAGCGGGAAGCCGGATAACCGGTTTTCCCTGACCAGCGACACGAACGCCTGGTGCTCGTCTGCCAGGCGTTTTTTGTACCCCGATCGCCTGCGATCGGTTAAGTAAGGGTCAAGGTATGTCCGAGCAGTTCCTCTATTTTATTCAGCAGATGTTTAATGGTGTGACCCTGGGTAGCACCTACGCGCTGATCGCCATCGGTTACACCATGGTTTACGGCATTATCGGCATGATTAACTTCGCGCACGGCGAAGTCTACATGATCGGTAGCTATGTCTCCTTTATCGTGATTGCCGCCCTGATGATGATGGGCATCGACACCACCTGGCTGATGATTGCAGCTGGCTTTGTGATGGCGGTCATTATCTCCAGCGCCTACGGCTGGAGCATTGAGCGCGTCGCCTACCGGCCTGTGCGTTCATCCAAGCGTCTGATTGCGCTGATCTCCGCCATCGGGATGTCGATATTCCTGCAAAACTACGTCAGCCTGACCCAGGGCTCACGCGACCTGGCGCTGCCGAGCCTGATCACCGGACAGTGGACGGTCGGTGAGAGCAACGGGTTTGCCGCCACCATCTCAACCATGCAGATCGTAATCTGGGTGGTGACCTTCCTGGCGATGCTGGCGCTGACCACTTTTATCCGTTACTCCCGCATGGGCCGCGCCTGTCGCGCCTGCGCGGAAGATCTGAAAATGGCCAGCCTGCTGGGCATTAACACCGACCGCGTGATCTCGCTGACCTTTGTGATCGGGGCCGCAATGGCGGCAGTCGCAGGCGTGCTGCTGGGCCAGTTCTACGGTTCGATCAACCCCTTCATTGGCTTTATGGCGGGCATGAAAGCCTTTACCGCCGCAGTGCTGGGCGGAATTGGCAGTATTCCTGGCGCGATGATTGGCGGACTGGTGCTGGGTATCGCTGAAGCGCTGACGTCAGCCTATCTCAGCACGGAATATAAAGATGTGGTTTCGTTTGCCCTGCTGATTGTGGTGCTGCTGGTGATGCCGACCGGCATTCTGGGGCGTCCGGAGGTCGAAAAAGTATGAAGACCTCTTTTATCAATGCCCTGATTTCCTCCCTGATGCTGCTGGTGCTTGCCGCCTTCTTTATGGGTTTGCGCCTGAATCTGGATGGCACGAATCTGGTGGTGCAGAACGCCGGTAGCGTGCGCTGGAACTGGATCGCCGCAGGCTGTGCGGTGGTGTTTCTGTTCCAGTTGCTGCGTCCGGTGTGGCAGAGCAGCCTGAAGAAAGTGTCTGGCCCGGCACTGGTGTTGCCCGGTCTGGATGGCTCGACGCCGAAGCAGAAGCTGGTGATGACGGTGATGATTATCGCCGCAGTCGCCTGGCCTTTCCTGGTGTCACGCGGCACCGTTGATATCGCTACCATGACGCTGATCTACGTGATGCTCGGTCTGGGCTTAAATGTGGTGGTCGGACTCTCTGGCCTTCTGGTGCTGGGTTATGGCGGCTTCTACGCTATCGGTGCCTACACCTTTGCGCTGCTGAACCACTATTACGGTCTTGGCTTCTGGCAGTGCCTGCCGCTCTCCGGCATGGTTGCGGCGCTGTTTGGCCTGCTGCTGGGCTTCCCGGTACTGCGACTGCGCGGCGACTATCTGGCGATTGTGACGCTGGGCTTCGGTGAGATCGTGCGTATTCTGCTGCTGAACAATACCGCCCTGACCGGCGGCCCGAATGGCATCAGCCAGATCCCGAAACCGACGCTGTTTGGTCTGGAGTTTGGCCGTACCCCGCGCGAAGGCGGCTGGGATACCTTCCACAACTTCTTTGGGCTGAAATACGATCCCAGTGACCGCATCATCTTCCTCTACCTGGTCGCGCTGCTGCTGGTGGTGCTGACCCTGTTCGTCATTAACCGGCTGCTGCGGATGCCACTGGGCCGGGCCTGGGAAGCGCTGCGCGAAGATGAGATTGCCTGCCGTTCACTGGGCCTGAGTCCGACCCGCATTAAGCTGACCGCCTTTACCATCAGTGCCGCCTTTGCCGGCTTTGCCGGCAGTCTGTTCGCGGCGCGTCAGGGCTTTGTCAGCCCGGAATCCTTTACCTTTGTCGAATCCGCCTTTGTGCTGGCGATTGTGGTACTGGGCGGGATGGGTTCGCAGTTTGCGGTGATTCTGGCCGCCATTCTGCTGGTAGTGTCACGCGAGCTGATGCGCGACCTCAATGAATACAGCATGCTGGTGCTGGGTGGCCTGATGGTGCTGATGATGATCTGGCGTCCGCAGGGCCTGTTGCCGATGAAGCGTCCGCATCTGAAGCTCAGAACCGGTAAACAAGGAGAAGAAGCATGAGTCAGCCTTTATTAGCCGTTGAAGGCCTGATGATGCGCTTCGGCGGTCTGTTAGCCGTGAACAATGTGGCGCTGGAGCTGCGTCCGCAGGAGATCGTTTCACTGATTGGGCCAAACGGTGCCGGTAAAACCACCGTGTTCAACTGCCTGACCGGTTTTTACAAACCCACCGGCGGCACGATTACGTTGCGTGAGCAGCATCTTGAAGGGCTGCCGGGCCAGAAGATTGCACGAATGGGCATCGTGCGGACCTTCCAGCACGTGCGCCTGTTCCGTGAGATGACGGTAATCGAGAACCTGCTGGTCGCGCAGCATCAGCATCTGAAAAGCGGCGTGTTTTCCGGCCTGCTGAAAACCCCGGCGTTTCGCCGCAGTGAGAGTGAGGCGCTGGATCGTGCGGCAACCTGGCTGGAGCGGGTAGGTCTGCTGGATCTGGCAAACCGTCAGGCGGGCAATCTGGCCTATGGTCAACAGCGTCGGCTGGAGATTGCGCGCTGCATGGTGACGCGCCCGGCGATCCTGATGCTGGATGAACCGGCGGCGGGCCTTAACCCAAAAGAGACCCACGAGCTGGATGCGCTGATTGCGGAACTGCGTGGCGAACACAAGGTGTCGGTACTGCTGATTGAACACGATATGAAGCTGGTGATGGGTATTTCTGACCGTATTTATGTGGTTAATCAGGGAACGCCGCTGGCTAACGGAACGCCGGAGGAGATTCGTAATAATCCGGATGTCATTCGTGCCTATTTAGGAGAGGCCTGAGATGGCAAATGCAATGTTAACCATTGAGAACGTCAGCGCCCATTACGGCAAAATTCAGGCGCTGCACAACGTCAGCCTCTATATCAATCAGGGCGAAATTGTCACCCTGATTGGCGCTAACGGTGCCGGAAAAACTACGCTGCTGGGCACGCTCTGCGGCGAGCCACGTGCGACTCAGGGCACTATCACCTTTGATGGCAAAGCGATTACCGACTGGCAAACGGCGCGCATTATGCGTGAAGCGATCGCCATCGTGCCAGAGGGACGGCGGGTGTTTTCGCGCATGACGGTGGAAGAGAACCTGGCGATGGGCGGCTTTTTTGCCAGCCGTCCGGAGTATCTGACGCGGATTAAGCGTGTGTATGAACTCTTTCCGCGGCTGGAAGAGCGCAAAATCCAGCGTGCCGGGACGATGTCAGGTGGCGAACAGCAGATGCTGGCGATTGGCCGCGCGCTGATGAGCCAGCCGCGCCTGCTGCTGCTGGATGAGCCGTCGCTGGGACTGGCCCCGATCATTATTCAGCAGATCTTTGACACCATTGAGCAACTGCGCAGCGAGGGGATGACGATTTTCCTGGTGGAGCAGAATGCGAATCAGGCGCTGAAGCTGGCGGATCGGGGCTATGTGCTGGAGAACGGGCATGTGGTGCTCGAAGACACTGGTGCAGCATTGCTCTCCAACGAAGCCGTCCGCAGCGCTTACTTAGGTGCCTGATGGGGCACGGCCTTTGAAAGTGATGCGGAATGTGCCGCCGACGGCCTTGAGTGTCGGTGTGGGTAGTGCCGACTACGGCCTTCGACTTCAATGAAGTGAAAGTCGCAGTCAGGCATTTTCAGCTTCTAATCGCTCTGCAATTTATGTCACTAAAAACTGGCAGCATGGGCGTTTTGCCGTCGCGCTGCCAGCGTCCTCTTTTCCTCGCTTTAGTCTGTCACCCGCCTGTCATCTGCCTGTTATTAATCCGTCATTTCCCCGTGTCATGTTACTCCGCGAACCAGAAATCCGTGATTTCACGCGTATTTACCTGCACAGGAAAATTCTATGTCCGTCGTTACCTTTCGTCGTAGCCTGATGAGCGCGCTGCTCGGTCTGACGCTTAGCAGCCATGCCATGGCCGCCACTGAGATCCCCTTCTGGCACTCCATGGAAGGCGAGTTAGGCAAAGAAGTCGATTCGCTGGCTCAGCGCTTTAACCAGACCCATCCCGATTACAAAATCGTTCCGACCTACAAAGGTAACTACGAGCAGAGCCTGGCGGCCGGGATCGCGGCAGTGCGCAGCGGCAAAGCGCCTGCGGTGCTGCAGGTTTCTGAAGTGGGAACGGCCACCATGATGGCTTCACAGGCGATTGTGCCGGTGCATCAGGTCTTCAAAGATGCCGGTATCCCCTTTGATGAAAAGCAGTTCGTACCGACGGTTGCGGGCTACTACAGCGACAGCAAAGGCCAACTGATTTCTCAACCGTTTAACAGCTCGACGCCGGTGCTCTATTACAACAAAGACGCCTTCAAAAAAGCGGGTCTGAACCCGGATCAGCCCCCAAAAACCTGGCAGGAGCTGGCCACGGATGCCGCCGCGCTGCGCAAGTCGGGCATGAGCTGCGGCTACGCCAGCGGCTGGCAGGGCTGGATCCAGATAGAAAACTTCAGCGCCTGGCATGCGCTGCCGGTCGCCACGGAAAATAACGGCTTTGACGGCCTGGATGCGGTGCTGGAGTTCAACAAACCGGTGCAGGTGCGTCACATCGAAATGCTGGAAGCGATGAACAAAAAAGGGGATTTCACCTACTTTGGCCGCAAAGATGAGCCGACTGCGAAGTTCTACAACGGCGACTGCGGCATCACTACCGCCTCCTCCGGTTCGCTGGCTGATATCCGCCACTACGCAAAATTCAACTTCGGCGTCGGCATGATGCCGTATGACGATACCGTAAAAGGCGCGCCGCAGAACGCCCTGATCGGCGGAGCCAGCCTGTGGGTAATGAAAGGCAAAGATCCGGCAACGTATAAAGGCGTCGCGGAGTTCATGCAGTTCCTCGCGAAACCGGAAATCGCGGCGGAATGGCACCAGAAAACCGGCTACCTGCCGATTACCACCGCCGCCTATGAGCTGACGAAACAGCAGGGCTTCTACGATAAAAATCCGGGTGCAGATATCGCCACCCGTCAGATGATGAACAAGCCGCCGCTGCCGTTCACTAAAGGGATGCGTCTGGGTAATATGCCGCAGATCCGTGCCGTGATTGACGAAGAGCTGGAGAGCGTCTGGACCGGTAAACAGTCGCCGCAAAGCGCGCTGGATAACGCGGTCAAACGCGGCAACGAACTGCTGCGTCGCTTCCAGCAGCAGGTGAAGTAATCTGCCCGACAGGGCCAGTGCAGGCTGGCCCTCTCTCTTTCTGAATCAGAGTGCGCTATGTCTTCTTCTCGCCCGGTTTTTCGCACCAGCCTGCTGCCTTATCTGCTGGTGCTGCCGCAGTTACTGATCACCGCGGTCTTTTTTCTCTGGCCTGCCGGTGAAGCGCTGTGGTACTCGCTGCAAAGCCTCGATCCCTTTGGCCTCTCCAGCCGCTTTGTCGGACTGGAAAACTTCAGACGCCTGTTTGCCGATCCCTACTATCTGGATTCGTTCTGGACCACGATAAAATTCAGCGGCATGGTCACGGTGTTCGGCATGCTGTTTTCGCTGCTGCTGGCGGCGCTGGTGGATTATGTGGTGCGACTGCGTCGCCTCTATCAGACTCTGCTGCTGCTGCCCTACGCCGTTGCCCCGGTGGTGGCCGCGGTGCTCTGGATGTTTCTGTTTAATCCCGGTCTGGGCCTGTTCAGCTATCTGCTGAACCACATCGGCTACAACTGGAACTATGCGCAGAACAGCGGCCAGGCGATGTTCCTGATTGTGCTGGCGTCGATCTGGCAGCAGATGAGCTACAACTTCCTGTTCTTCTTCGCCGCACTGCAATCTATCCCGAAATCGCTGGTGGAAGCCGCCGCTATTGATGGTGCCGGGCCGGTGCGTCGCTTTTTCAACCTGTCTCTGCCGCTGATTACGCCGGTCAGCTTCTTCCTGCTGGTGGTGAACCTGATCTACGCCTTCTTCGATACCTTCCCGGTGATCGATGCCGCGACCGGCGGCGGGCCGGTGCAGGCGACCACCACGCTGATCTACAAAATCTATCGCGAAGGCTTTACCGGGCTGGATCTCTCCTCATCCGCGGCGCAGTCGGTGGTGCTGATGCTGCTGGTCATCGGGCTGACGGTGCTCCAGTTCCGCTTTGTTGAACGTAAGGTGCAATACCAATGATTGAGAATCGACGCGGGCTGGATCTCTTCAGCCACATCGTGCTGGTGCTGGGCGTGCTCACCATCCTGTTCCCGCTCTATGTCGCCTTTGTGGCGGCGACGCTGGATAACGAGGCGGTCTATCAGGTGCCGATGACGCTGGTGCCGGGTACACACCTGTGGGAGAACATCTCGCGCATCTGGACGCACGGCGTTAACGGCAGCGGACCGGCGTTTGGCCTGATGCTGCTCAACAGCATGATCATGGCGCTGGGCATCACCTTCGGCAAAATCACCGTGTCGATGCTGTCGGCGTTTGCGCTGGTCTGGTTTCGTTTTCCGCTGCGCACGCTCTTTTTCTGGCTGATCTTTATCACCCTGATGCTGCCGGTTGAGGTGCGTATCTTCCCCACGGTTCAGGTGATTGCCGACCTTAATCTGCTCGACAGCTACAGTGGCTTAACCCTGCCGCTGATGGCCTCAGCGACCGCCACCTTTCTGTTCCGTCAGTTTTTTATGTCACTGCCGGATGAGCTGGTTGAAGCGGCGCGCATCGACGGTGCCAGCGCGATGCGCTTCTTTATCGACATCGTGCTGCCGCTCTCCAGAACCAATCTGGCGGCGCTGTTCGTGATCACCTTTATCTACGGCTGGAACCAGTATCTCTGGCCGCTGCTGATTATCAATGACGCCAGCCTCGGCACGGCGGTGGCGGGGATAAAAAGCATGATCTCCAGCAGCGGCTCGCCGACCCAGTGGAACGAAGTGATGGCGGCAATGTTATTAACCCTGATCCCACCGCTGGTAGTGGTGTTAGTCATGCAGCGTGCCTTTGTGCGCGGTCTGGTTGAGAGTGAGAAATAAGATGGCAGGCGTAACCCTTCAGGCAGTAACCAAATCCTACGATGGCAAAAATCAGATCATTCAGCCGCTGAACGTCACCATCAATGACGGCGAATTTATGGTGATGGTCGGGCCGTCCGGCTGCGGCAAATCGACCCTGCTGCGCATGGTGGCCGGACTGGAGCGCGTCACTTCTGGCGATATCTATATCGACAACCGGCGAGTCACCCAGGAAGAGCCAAAAGATCGCGGTATTGCGATGGTGTTCCAGAACTATGCGCTCTATCCCCATATGTCGGTGGAGGAGAATATGGCGTATGGTCTGAAAATCCGCGGGATGGGCAAAGAGCAGATTCGTCAGCGGGTGCTCGACGCGGCGCGCAGTCTGGAGCTGGATCACCTGCTGATGCGTCGGCCTCGCGAACTTTCGGGCGGACAGCGCCAGCGCGTGGCGATGGGCCGCGCCATCGTTCGTGAACCGGCAGTGTTTCTGTTCGATGAACCGCTGTCGAATCTCGACGCCCGCCTGCGGGTGCAGATGCGGCTGGAGTTGCAGCAACTGCATCGCCGTTTACAGACCACCAGCCTCTATGTGACGCACGATCAGGTCGAGGCGATGACGCTGGCGCAGCGGGTGATGGTGATGAATAAAGGCGTCGTCGAGCAGATCGGCACGCCGGTCGACGTGTATGAGCGTCCCGCCAGCCAGTTTGTTGCCGCGTTTATCGGCGCGCCCGCGATGAATCTGCTAAAAGGCCAGTTCAGCAGTGACGGCTCACGCTTTGACCTCGACGCCTCGCATGCACTGCCGCTCAGTGACACAAAACCGAAATGGGCTAACCGGCCGGTGGTGCTGGGTATCCGGCCAGAGCATATCCAGCTCAGCTGCCGTGAGCAGGGCGGTATCCCGCTACGCGTCGATACGCTGGAGATGCTGGGCGCGGATAATCTGGCACACGGTCGCATCGGCGACACGCCACTGGTGGTACGCTTAGCCCATAGCGAACGGCCGCAGCCTGGCAGTACGCTGTGGCTGCATCTGCCGTCAGATGCGTTACACTTCTTCGATTCAACCCATGGAAAGCGTCTGGAATGAGCACACAACACTGGCCTTATCCCCGTATCGTTGCCCATCGCGGCGGCGGTAAACTGGCACCGGAAAACACCCTGGCGGCAATTGATGTCGGCGCAAAGTATGGTCATCAGATGATTGAATTTGATGTCAAATTATCATTGGATGCGCAGCTCTTCCTGCTGCATGACGACACGCTGGATCGCACCAGCAACGGCTGGGGCGTAGCAGGTCAGCTGCCGTGGGAGAAGTTATCGCAGCTCGATGCGGGCAGCTGGTTTGGCAACGCATTTACCGGCGAAAAGCTGGCGCGGCTGGATGAGGTAGCGGCACGCTGTCGTCAGCATCAGATGATGGCGAACATCGAAATCAAGCCGACGACCGGCAGCGACGCCGAAACCGGACGCGCCGTGGCGCAGGCTGCTGCGATCCTGTGGCAGGATCAGACCGCACCGCTGCTTTCGTCATTCTCTTTTGAGGCGCTGGAAGCCGCGATGCAGGCCGAGCCGCAGTTGCCGCGTGGCCTGCTGTCGCATAGCTGGGATCCAGAGTGGCGGAAAAAGACCACGGCGCTGGCGTGCGTCTCCATCCACCTCAACCATAAAGTGCTGACTGCGCAGCGGGTTGCAGAGCTGAAAAGCGCGGGCCTGAAGATTCTGGTCTATACCGTGAACAGCCCGGACCGGGCGCGGGAATTGCTGACGTGGGGCGTCGATGCCATCTGTACCGACAGCATCGACATCATCGGCCCCGATTTTCATTAGTTCTGTTTCTGCTGGCCCGGCTGCGTAGTAATCACCCGCTGCTGGGCGCTGTTGCGCTGCTCCTGCATTTTACGCTGCATGTCCTGCGTCTGACGCTGCTGATCCTGGCGCAGCTTCAGCTGTTGCTGCTGTTGCTGGCTCTGCATCTGCGACTGCATCCGCTGCTGACTCGGGTTATAACCCGGTTTATTCGGATCGTTGGTGCTGTTCAGCGTGTTCGCCTGACTGGCGAAAGGCAGCAGGGCGGCTAAAACAATCATCCACTTTTTCATCTTTCCTCCTTCCTTAATCGCGACAGGTTTTTTGGGTGCACAACGGCGCACACCGATATCAGGGTCGCACCCATAAGTTTACGCGATATCACAGACCTTACTTTCAGATGTATTCCTGATTTGACTTAACCCCGGTTATTTTGCTGTATTTGTAGGCACTTGCAGAAATGATAAAAAAATGTAAATAACAACATGGGGTGGTGGCAGGATGAAAATGCAGCAGACAGTGCGTCAGCTTAGCTGGTCGCTGGTGATGAGTTTTACCGTGGTGGCAGGCGCGAACGCCGCCCCCACTCAGGCTCCGCCGGTCTCCTACGGCGTAGACAGTGATACCTTTCACCCGGTAAAAGCGCAGCACGGCATGGTGGCATCGGTGGATGCGCTGGCAACCCAGGTGGGCGTAGACATTCTGCGTCAGGGCGGTAATGCGGTGGATGCCGCGGTCGCCGTGGGCTTTGCGCTGGCCGTGACCCATCCTCAGGCGGGCAACCTGGGCGGAGGCGGTTTTATGCTGCTGCGCACCGCGTCTGGCCGCGCTACCGCTATCGATTTCCGTGAAATGGCACCGGGCCACGCGTCGCGCGACATGTTTCTGGATAAGCAGGGCAACGCCGACAGTAAGCTTTCACTGACGTCACACCTTGCTTCCGGTACACCAGGCACCGTCGCCGGACTGGCGCTGGCTGCGCAGAAATATGGCACCCTGCCGCTGAGCACTCTGCTGGCACCGGCCATCAGACTGGCGCGTGACGGTATTCCGGTCAACGATGCGCTGGCGGATGACCTGAAAACCTACGGCAAAGAGGTGCTGATTACCCATCCCAACAGTAAAGCGATCTTCTACAAACCGGACGGCACGCCGTGGCAGAAGGGCGATCGGCTGGTGCAGAAAAACCTGGCTCACAGTCTGCAACTGATAGCCCGCCAGGGGCCGGATGCCTTTTACAAAGGTGAAATCGCGGATGAGATCGCCGGCGAGATGGCGCAACACGGCGGGCTGATCAATAAAGCTGACCTGGCGGCCTATCGCGCGGTCGAGCGAACGCCCATCAGTGGCACCTACCGCGGTTATGAAGTCTTCTCCATGCCGCCGCCGTCATCCGGTGGTATCCACATCGTGCAGATCCTCAATATCCTGGAGAACTTCGATCTGTCGAAGATGGGCTTTGGCAGCGCTGACGCCATGCAGGTGATGGCGGAAGCGGAAAAATATGCCTACGCGGACCGCTCGGAATATCTCGGCGACCCCGATTTCGTGAAGGTGCCGTGGCAGGCGCTGACCAGTAAAGCCTATGCTAAAACGCTGGCGCAGCAGATCGACGTGGCGAAGGCACGACCTTCCAGTGAGATTAAACCGGGCAAGCTCGAACCTTACGAAAGCAACCAGACCACCCATTTCTCGGTGGTGGATAAGCAGGGCAATGCCGTTGCGGTGACCTACACGCTGAACACCTATTTCGGCAGCGGAATTGTGGCGGGCAAGAGTGGCATCCTGATGAATAATGAAATGGATGACTTCTCTGCCAAGCCAGGCACGCCAAATGTCTACGGGCTGGTGGGCGGGGAAGCGAATGCGGTGCAACCGGCGAAACGTCCATTGTCATCGATGTCGCCAACCATCGTCGCTAAAGGGGGCAAAACCTGGCTGGTGACCGGCAGTCCGGGCGGCAGCCGCATTATCACCACGGTGTTGCAGATGGTGGTGAATAGCATCGATTTCGGGATGAACGTGGCGGAAGCCACTAACGCGCCGCGCTTCCACCATCAGTGGCTGCCGGATCAGTTGCGGGTGGAGAAGGGCTTCAGTCCCGATACGCTGCGTCTGCTGGAAGCCAAAGGTCAGCATGTGAAGGTGCTGCCTGCGATGGGCAGTACCCAGAGCATCATGATTGGGCCGGATGGCATGCTGTATGGCGCGTCTGACCCGCGCAGCATTGATGATTTGAGTGCGGGTTACTGATACAAAACTGACCTCGTTTCCTGTGCAGGCGCTGACTGACAGCGCACTGTGCCAGGGTTTTCAGCACAAAGGGCACCAGCAGGTGCCCTTTTTCATCATCACAGGTCAGGGTTTGATCCGCGCCATAGAGTACGCATCGATCAGTTCACCGTGCCGCATGGCGAACCCGCGCGCCGTTCCCTCAATCTCAAAACCAAAACGCTGATAAAGGGCGATGGCCGGAGCATTGTCGACGAACACTGTCAGCTCCATCCGGCTCACCTGTAGCCAGTTGTCGCACAACGAGACCATTTCATGCATCAGCGCAGTGGCGACGCCACGCTTCCGGTAACGTTCATCCAACGCCCATCCCCAGCGAGGCAGTGTGACGGCGTCTGGGCCGCTCTTCTACGTGCAGCGCACACTGACCGACGACGTCCTCATCAATACAGGCCACCAGCAGGTGCGAATGGGGCTGTGGCGTAGCGAGGCGGGTCTGCCACATCTGCAGCGATGAGTAAGGCAGATGCAGCGTGCTGGCCTGAGTATCTGGCTGACTGTAAATCCTGTGCAGCGCAGCAGCATCTTCTGGCATGACGTGGCGGACAACGATTTCACCCATGGTCGCTCCTTTAGCCCATAAAAACCTTTTAAACATCAAGGTATTCAGATCGTTAATCAAGCTAAAAATGTGAAAATGACTTTACAGACGCGAATGATAATGATTATTATTGCCATGCATTTCCGGTAGGTCGCCCGACAGCCTGGAAAAGCACGACATTGCTCACATTGCTTCCAGTATTATTTCGCCAGCTTAAATGCTGGCTTTTTTTTGCCTGCACTTCTTCAATGCTTTTCAGCCACTGCTTCACACTCATTCAATGAATTTGAACAGAGGCGTGAAGTTTTTCAGCTATCAATCAAACCGCCTCATAGACACACTATAAAAAACATTGAGGAGATTTGAACATGATCTATGTACGCAAAGCTGAAGAACGCGGTCACGCAAACCATGGCTGGCTGGATAGCTGGCATACCTTCTCTTTCGCCAGCTATCACGATGCGAACTTCATGGGGTTCTCCGCGCTGCGGGTCATCAATGAAGATGTGATCGATGGCGGTCAGGGATTTGGCACCCATCCGCATAAAGATATGGAAATCCTGACCTACGTGCTCTCCGGTACGGTTGAGCATCAGGACAGCATGGGCAACAAAGAGCAGATCCCGGCAGGAGAGTTCCAGATCATGAGCGCCGGTACCGGCGTGCGTCACTCGGAATATAACGCCAGCGAAAGCGAACCGTTGCACCTCTATCAGATCTGGATCATTCCTGAGCGAACCGGCATTGAGCCACGCTACGATCAGCGCCGCTTCCCGGATGTGCAGGGACGTCAGCTGGTGTTAAGCCCGGATGCCCGTGAAGGATCGCTGAAAGTTTATCAGGACATGACCTTATCGCGCTGGGTACTGGCAGCCGGTGAGCAGGATAACGTCGCGATTGATGCGGGACGTCGTATCTGGATTCAGGTCGTGAAAGGCGATGTCACCGTTAACGGTAACGCGGTCACCACCAGCGACGCCCTGGCGATCTGGGACGAAAGCGCGCTGACGATTGAAGCCAGTTCGGCTGCCGAAGTTCTGCTGTTTGATCTGCCACCCGTCTAAGCAGATAACGGGCGCGACTCGTCGCGCCCGGTTAGGAATTTTGTGACAGAAAAGTGATAGACTCATCGTACTTTAGCTTTCAGGGCGATCCCAGGCGCTACGATGAAGAAGAAAAGACCGGTATTACAGGACGTTGCCGATCGCGTCGGCATTACAAAAATGACCGTCAGCCGTTACCTGCGTAATCCTGAGCAGGTCTCTGTTGCTCTGCGGGACAAGATTGCAGTGGCACTGGATGAGCTGGGTTATATCCCCAATCGCGCCCCCGATATGCTTTCTAACGCGACCAGCCGTGCCATCGGCGTACTGCTGCCATCACTCACCAACCAGGTCTTTGCTGACGTTCTGCGCGGCATTGAAGCCGTCACTGACGAAGCCAACTATCAGACGCTGGTCGCCCATTTTGGTTACAACCCGCAAAAAGAGGAGCTGCAACTGCGCTCGCTGCTGGGCTGGAACATTGATGGCGTTATCCTCACCGAACGTACCCATACGCCAGGCACGCTGCGTATGCTGGAAGTGGCCGGTATTCCGGTGATTGAGGTGATGGACAGCGTTACACCCTGCCTGGATATGGCGGTCGGCTTTGATAACGTCGAAGCGGCCCGGCAGATGACGCAGGCGATCCTCAGTAAAGGGCATCGTCACACCGTCTACCTCGGCGCACGTCTTGATGAACGTACGCTGCAAAAGCAGCGCGGTTATGAAATCGCCATGCGCGAAGCAGGTCTGACGCCGCACAGCGTGATGATGGAGGATGCCTCATCATTCAGCGCCGGTGGCGATTTGCTGCGTGAGGCGCAACGCCTCTATCCTGAAACGGATAGCCTGTTCTGTACCAATGATGACCTGGCGGTCGGTGCGATGTTTGAGTGTCAGCGCCAGGGATTGCAGGTACCCACTCAGATGGCGATTGCGGGTTTTCACGGCCATGATATCAGTCAGGTCGTCACACCACAGCTGGCGACAGTGCTGACGCCGCGGGACCGCATGGGGCGTGAAGCGGCGGCAATGTTGCTGGCGCGTATTGCCGGTGAGAGCAGTGATGATCCGCTGCGGGATATCGGTTTTGAGATCAGTGAGGGTGGTAGCATCTGATTGTGGCGTTTTTATGAGTCAGCTCACACTTTCATGCTTTTCCTGGTAAAAAGGTTGCCAGGCTGTTAACCGGCCAGGAGAATGAGAAACGACATTGTTATCGGTAACATTGGCAAATTCTCACCTGCCGGAGCAGAAAAATGACAACGCAATCCCCGTCACATCACGTCTTTATCCTGATGGGCGTTTCAGGCAGCGGAAAATCTGCCGTCGCCAACCAGGTTTCTCACCAGCTCACTACGGCCTTTCTTGACGGTGATTTTCTCCACCCGCGCGCCAACATCCTGAAGATGGCCGATGGTCATCCGCTGGATGACAGCGATCGCCAGCCATGGTTACAGGCGCTGAATGATGCCGCGTTTGCCATGCAGCGCACCCAGGCGATCTCCATCATTGTCTGCTCAGCCCTGAAAAAAAGTTATCGCGACATTCTGCGTCAGGGCAATGACAACCTGCGTTTCGTCTACCTGAAAGGCGATTTTGACACCATCGAAGCCCGCCTGAAGGCGCGTAAAGGCCACTTCTTCAAGCCGCAGATGCTGGTAACCCAGTTTGCCACGCTGGAAGAGCCGGGCAGTGATGAGCCGGATGTCCTGGTCGTGGATATCGCCCATTCACTGGACGAGGTGGTGGCGGCTACGGTTGCGACTATCCAGGACGCTATCAGCCAGGGTTAGAGATGAATACCGCAACACTCGTTTTGACCGCAGCAGGCTCTGTCCTGCTGCTGCTTTTTCTGGTGATGAAGGCACGGATGCACGCCTTTGTCGCGCTGATGTTAGTCTCCATCGGTGCCGGGTTATTCTCCGGCATGCCACTGAACAAAATCGCGGAAACTATGCAGAAGGGGATGGGCGGCACGCTCGGCTTCCTCGCCATTGTGGTCGCGCTGGGCGCGATGTTCGGCAAAATCCTGCATGAAACCGGTGCCGTGGATCAAATCGCTATCCGAATGCTGAAAACCTTTGGTCAGAGCCGCGCCCATTATGCGATGGGGATTGCCGGTCTGATCTGCGCGCTGCCGCTTTTCTTTGAGGTGGCGGTGGTGCTGTTAATCAGCATCGCGTTTGCGGTGGCGCGGCGTACCGGCGGCAATCTCGTGAAGCTGGTGATTCCGCTGTTTGCCGGTGTGGCCGCGGCGGCGGCGTTCCTGCTGCCCGGACCGGCTCCAATGCTGCTGGCTTCACAGATGCACGCGGACTTCGGCTGGATGATTCTGCTGGGTCTTTGCGCGGCGATTCCGGGCATGCTGATTGCCGGGCCGCTGTTTGGCAACTTCATCGGCAATCACGTGACGTTCAGCGCACCGCCGGAAGATCATCAGCCGGATGTCGATGAGAGCAAGCTGCCGTCCTTTGGCTTCAGCCTCTCACTGATCCTGTTCCCGCTGGTGCTGGTCGGCCTGAAAACTATCGGCGCACGCTTCACGACCGAAGGCACCACGCTGTACGAGTGGCTGGAATTTATCGGCCATCCTTTCACTGCCATTCTGCTGGCGCTGCTGGTGGCGATTTATGGCCTGGCTTACCGCCAGGGTATGAATAAAGAGCGGGTGATGCAGGTGTGCGGCAGCGCGCTGCAACCGGCCGGGATTATCCTGCTGGTGATTGGCGCAGGCGGCGTGTTCAAGCAGGTACTGGTGGATTCCGGTGTGGGGCCAGTGCTGGGTAATACGCTGACCGGCGCAGGTCTGCCGATTGCGCTGGCCTGCTTTATCCTGTCGGGCGCGGTGCGTGTGATTCAGGGGTCGGCGACGGTCGCCTGTCTGACCACCGTGGGGCTAATCATGCCGGTGATTGAACCGCTGCATTACAGCGGCGCGCAACTGGCGGCGCTGTCCATCTGCATCGGCGGTGGCTCTATCATCATCAGCCATGTGAACGATGCCGGGTTCTGGCTGTTTGGTCGCTTCACCGGGGCCAGCGAAGCGGAAACGCTGAAGACCTGGACGCTGATGGAGACCATTCTCGGGACTGTGGGCGCGGTAGTAGGGATGATTGCTTTCGAACTGCTCTCTTAATCATGCCGTTTTTGCGCTTCCCCGGCATTACGGGAAGCGCAGACCTTTCCCTACAGCTTCAGATAGGCCCGGATGCCGTCCAGAAACATCTGGGTCGCCAGCATAATCAGTATCAATCCCATCAGACGTTCCAGCGCATTCACACCCTTATCGCCCAGCAGACGCAGGAACAGACCTGACATCAGCAGAATAGCGACCGTTACGCCCCAGGCGATCAGCAGCGCGCCTACCAGATGCGACATCTGATGCGGATACTGATGCGACAGCAGCATTAATGTGGCCAGTAGCGATGGCCCGGCCACCAGCGGAATTGCCAGCGGTACGAGGAACGGCTCTTCGCCCGCCGGTAAGCCAGAACTGCTGCTTTCGGCCGACGGAAAAATCATCTTGATGGCGATCAGAAACAGGATAATCCCGCCGGAGATCGACACGGTCTCAGTGCGCAGATTCAAAAACGCCAGGATGCGTTCGCCGGTAAACAGAAACAGCAGCATGATGATTAGGGCAATCAGCATTTCGCGGATTAGCACCACCCGCCGCCGTTTCGGCTCCAGATGCTTTAAAACCGACATAAAAATCGGCAGATTGCCCAGCGGGTCCATAATTAACAACAATAATATTGTTGCTGAAATCATTTCAGTCATCGGTTCTACGCCATGTTGTTCGCGAAAAAACGGAGTTATTAGTTACGCTGCTGAAAAAGTTAGCGTAATCGAATTAATTCACTTGCTACCCGGCCTGCATTTTGTAGAGTGAGGGGACATAGGTAAACCTTATTATTACGCAGAGCGGCGTGAAAATAGCACGCGGCTCTCTCCTCTGAAATGAAAAGCAGGTGTAACTGCCTTAGACGGACACGACATGAAGAACGTAGGTTTTGTTGGTTGGCGCGGTATGGTTGGCTCAGTGCTGATGTCCCGCATGAGTGAAGAGCGTGATTTTGATGCAATCAATCCGGTCTTCTTCTCGACGTCGCAGCATGGTCAGGCGGCACCCGCGTTTGCGGGCAAACAGCAGGGCACCCTGCAGGATGCATTTGATATTGAGGCGCTGCGCGCGCTGGATATCATTATCACCTGCCAGGGCGGCGACTACACCAGTGACGTCTATCCAAAGCTGCGCGCCAGCGGCTGGCAGGGATACTGGATTGATGCGGCCTCCACGCTGCGCATGAAGGATGATGCCATCATCATCCTCGATCCGGTTAACCATGCTGTGATTCGCCAGGGCATCGACCGTGGTATCAAAACCTTTGTCGGCGGAAACTGTACCGTCAGCCTGATGCTGATGTCACTGGGCGGCCTGTTTGCGCAGGATCTGGTTGAGTGGGCGTCGGTTGCCACCTATCAGGCTGCCTCTGGCGGCGGCGCGCGGCACATGCGCGAACTGCTGACCCAGATGGGTATGCTGCACGATCACGTTGCGCCTGCGCTGCAGAACCCGGCCTCCGCCATCCTCGACATCGAGCGTAGCGTGACCGACTTCACCCGTTCCGGCACCTTACCGACCGACAACTTCGGCGTACCACTGGCAGGCAGCCTGATTCCGTGGATCGACAAACAGCTGGAAAACGGTCAGAGCCGTGAAGAGTGGAAAGGCCAGGCGGAGACCAACAAGATCCTCGCTACTTCAAAGGTTATCCCGGTTGATGGATTATGCGTGCGCGTCGGCGCGCTGCGCTGCCACAGCCAGGCGTTTACGCTGAAGCTGAAACGCGACCTGCCGCTGGCTGAAATTGAGCAACTGCTGGCCTCTCACAATGAGTGGGTCAAAGTGGTGCCAAATGATCGCGAGCTGACGATGCGGGAACTGACGCCTGCCGCCGTTACCGGCACGCTGACTACGCCGGTTGGCCGTCTGCGTAAACTGAACATGGGACCGGAATATCTCTCTGCCTTCACGGTAGGCGACCAGCTGTTATGGGGCGCTGCCGAACCGCTGCGTCGCATGCTGCGGTTGTTAATCGACTAACCAGCAGATATCGCCTGAGTCATGCCGATTGAATAACACAAAATGATCGGCTAACCGCTGATCGCTATGCGAAAGCCCGTAATCATCATTGATGGTTACGGGCTTTTTTGTGTTCATTAAGCCTCTGGATGATTTTCTGGGTCTCAGTGGAAAGGTTCTCTGCGATTTATGACTTGTTGCATCAGTCATGGATGGCCTTAGGCAAAGACGGCACAGCGATATGAATATTCTGTTGCTGCATAATGGAGAATGTAGCTTCTTAGAAATAGAGAAAAGATACAAAAGAAAAAAGCCCCGTAGGGCTTTAGCTTTTATGATTGATTTTGTCGGCTACGGCATTCACGACACCAGCTTTGATTGGTTGCTCCTGAAGGTACCGTCCGGTAACCGAATAATGTCAGTAATTCGGTAGCGGTCCTGGCTGTTGTTTGTTTGCAGTTAGGGCAGGTATGAGGAAGTGTTACTGCTCCTGACATTAAGCCTCCGGTTTATTTAGGTTTGTGAACTGGAAGAGTCGGATGTTTTGGTTTCGTCGGAGGATTAACGTGATGTCGCCTGTCGTCATTTCCGTCTTCACGCTTTGGTTTTGGTCCTGGTTTGATTTCTAAAATCGTCATTTTTCCTTAAGGATAGTTGCGCCAGTGGTCTGGTATGTCGCGATTCTGGAGATGACGTTCGCGAGCAACGTGAACAGCAAAATCCATTTCAATAGCCCAATCTGCAGCCTCTTTCTGAGTATTTGTTTTTTTAACCACCTCACCATCGACAATTACAACATGATGTTCAGTTGTCGCTTTTTTATCCGATGATTTTGGGCGATGTTCAATATATGCATGTTTCTTATTCATTACTTTTCTCCTTGTCAGTCGCTGTGTTAAAAATTTCTACATCTATCCATATAATTTTGAACTGCATACATTTATTAAATCCACAATAATTTTGTGGTTATTAGGTTGCGTTCACAATTTAGCTCTTACTCGCCTGTGATACAGGGCAGGCAGCACGAAAGATGCTGAGAAAAGTGAAGCACAGGTGCCCTGCATCCTGAACATTACCTACTCTTATCGCTGAGCCGATTATAAACATGTCGTTAACCATCGCTTTACAACACGTTATCGGGTAGCTTTTCTCCATCGCCATCTGCGCTCATCATGCCGGATGTCTGACATTGTCCGGCGGCAGAGACGCTGTTCCAGTCCGGTGATAAAAGCAGCGTCTTCCATCCGGACGCTACGGGCAGCATAAATGGCACTAATGCGCGGATTTATACGGCCTTTTTTATCTGTTTCGTACACGAAGCAACCTGCCGTTTCGCTTACTAAGTGATCAGCTTCCCTTTTTTGCCGCTCGCTAAAGAATATTTTGCTTAAGTCCATGGCAACTGCCGCGACCAAGCTATGATTTAACCATGATGTGCCACAGGTCACCCTTGTGCTTTCCGGACTAAATGGTTGTGGTACACGACAAAAAAATTTTCCCACGGAATGGCCTGACTTCTTTGTCGTTGTACGTATGGCTCAATGAAGAGCAGCGCAGGTGAAGCGCGACAGGCTATGTTGCGTTCATTTCGGCTGCCAATTATCACAGGAAGAAAGTCATGTCAGAGCTTCCCGATCGCGATGCGATCAATGCCCTGTTTGCGGGTAATTATGCCGACCCTTTTTCGTTACTAGGGATGCACCGAACTCAGCAAGGCCTGGAAGTCAGGGCATTGCTCCCCGAAGCGCTCGAAGTGTGGGTCATTGAAACCTCCACCGGACGCAAACTGGCTCAGCTGGTGTGCGAGGATGCACGCGGCTTCTTTAGTGGCGTGATTCCGCGCCGTAAAAATCATTTCCGCTACCAGCTAGCGGTGAACTGGCACGGCCAGCAAAATCTGGTCGATGATGCCTACCGCTTTGGCCCGCTGCTGCAGGAGATGGATCTGTGGCTGCTGGCGGAAGGAACACACCTGCGTCCTTACGAGACGCTGGGCGCGCATGGCGACGTCATTGATGGCGTCTTCGGCACCCGCTTTTGCGTCTGGGCACCCAACGCCCGTCGCGTCTCAGTGGTTGGCGACTTCAACTTCTGGGATGGCCGCCGTCATCCGATGCGTCTGCGTCAGGAACTGGGCATCTGGGAGCTGTTTGTACCGGGCGCGGTTAACGGCCAGCTCTACAAATATGAAATTATCGACGCCAATGGTGATCTGCGCATCAAAGCGGATCCTTACGCCTTTGAAGCGCAGATGCGCCCGCAAACTGCGTCGATGATCTGTGGCCTGCCAGAGCCGGTTGAGATGAAAGAGGAGCGTAAAGCCGCCAACGGTTTTGACGCGCCCATCTCCATCTATGAAGTGCATCTGGGCTCCTGGCGTCGTCACACCGACAACAACTTCTGGCTGAGCTACAAAGAGCTGGCTGAACAGCTGGTGCCTTACGTCAAAGAGATGGGCTTTACCCATATTGAACTGCTGCCGATTAACGAACATCCGTTTGATGGCAGCTGGGGCTATCAGCCGCTGGGCATGTATGCGCCGACCCGCCGTTTTGGAACCCGTGATGAGTTCCGCGCCTTTATTGACGCCGCTCATGAAGCGGGTCTCAACGTGCTGCTCGACTGGGTACCGGGTCATTTTCCCAGCGATGATTTCGGTCTGGCGCGCTTCGACGGCACGCAGCTCTATGAGCACAGCGACCCGCGAGAAGGCTTCCACCAGGACTGGAACACCCTGATTTACAACTTTGGTCGCCGGGAAGTGAGCAACTACCTGTCGGGCAATGCGCTCTACTGGACCGAACGTTTTGGCATTGATGGCCTGCGCGTGGATGCGGTCGCCTCCATGATCTACCGCGATTACAGCCGCAACGAAGGGGAGTGGGTGCCGAATCAATTCGGTGGCCGTGAGAACCTCGAAGCGATCGAATTCCTGCGTTACACCAACCGCACGCTCGGTACGGTGGCGTCCGGGTCGGTAACCATGGCTGAAGAGTCAACCGACTATCCTGGCGTGACGCGTCCGACCGAAGGCGGCGGGCTGGGCTTCTGGTTCAAATGGAACCTGGGCTGGATGCACGACACGCTCGACTACATGCAGGTCGATCCCATCTACCGCAAGCACCATCACAACCTGATGAGCTTCGGCATGATGTACAACTACACCGAAAACTTTGTGCTGCCGTTGTCGCATGACGAAGTGGTGCACGGTAAGCGCTCCATTCTCGATCGTATGCCGGGCGACGCCTGGCAGAAGTTCGCTAACCTGCGTGCCTACTACGGCTGGATGTGGGGCTTCCCCGGCAAGAAACTGCTGTTCATGGGCAACGAATTTGCTCAGGGCCGCGAGTGGAACCACGACGTCAGCCTGGACTGGCATCTGCTGGAAGGCGGCGATAACTGGCATCACGGCGTGCAGCGTCTGGTGCGCGATCTCAACCACACCTATCAGTACTACACGCCGCTGCATCAACTCGACTTCGATCCGGCAGGCTTTGAGTGGCTGGTGGTCAACGATGCGGAACACTCCGTCTTCGCCTTTGTCCGCCGCGATCGTGAAGGCAATGAAGTGATCGTCGTGAGTAACTTTACCCCGGTGCCGCGTCCGGGCTATCGCTTTGGCGTTAATCAGCCTGGCTACTGGCGTGAAGTGCTGAATACCGATCAGCATGAGTATCACGGCAGTGACGTGCGTATTCATCGGGTGCATACCGATGAGCAGGAAAGCCACGGACGACCGCAGTCGCTGAGTCTTGATCTGCCACCGCTGGCAACAGTCTGGCTGGTGCGGGAGGCTGAATGACTATTACTGCCGGCGATCCCGAACCGCTGGGTGCCAGTTACGATGGTAAAGGCGTTAACTTCACCCTGTTCTCACAGCATGCGGAGCGCGTAGAGCTCTGCCTGTTTGATGAACAGGGCGCAGAACAGCGTTTTGACCTGCCTGGCCGCAGTGGGGATATCTGGCACGGTTATGTTCCGGCGTTAAAACCGGGACAGCGCTACGGCTATCGGGTCTATGGCCCCTGGTCGCCGCAGCGGGGACATCGCTTTAACCCGGCAAAGCTGCTGGTTGATCCCTGCGCCCGCGCGGTGGAAGGCGATGTTCCGGATGACCCGCTGTTTCAGGGTGGCGAAGCGCAGCCCGATCCGCAAGACAACGCGGCCATTGCGCCAAAGTCACGGGTGGTGGCGGAAGATTTCGACTGGCAGGACGACGTCGCCCCGCGCACCCCGTGGGGTAACACGGTGATTTATGAAGCGCACGTGCGCGGCCTGACGAAGCAGCATCCGGAAATTCCGGAAACGCTGCGCGGGACTTACGCGGCGTTGGGTCATCCTGTTATGGTGAACTACCTGCGCGATCTCGGCATTACGGCGCTGGAGCTACTGCCGGTGGCCCATTTTGCCAGCGAGCCGCGCCTGCTCCGGCTCGGCCTGAGCAATTACTGGGGCTACAATCCCTTTGCGCTCTGGGCGGTCGATCCGCGTTACGCCTCTGGACAGCCAGGCGTGACGCCGCTGCAGGAGTTTCAGCAGGCGGTAAAAAACCTGCACGCCGCGGGTATCGAAGTGCTGCTGGATGTGGTGTTCAACCATACTGCTGAACTGGACGAGATTGGCCCGACGATCTCAATGCGCGGTATCGACAATGCCAGCTACTACTGGCTCGATGAGCAGGGCGGTTATCAGAACTGGACCGGCTGCGGCAACACGTTGAATATCCACCATCCGCAGGTGATGGCATGGACCTTAGAGGCGCTGCGCTACTGGGTACGGGTCTGCCACGTAGACGGCTTCCGCTTTGACCTCGCACCGGTACTGGGCCGTACACCCGATTACCAGCGTGATGCACCCTTTTTCGAGGCGATACGCGCCTGTCCGCTGCTCTCTCAGGTCAAGCTGATTGCGGAACCCTGGGATATCGGCCCTGACGGCTATCAGGTTGGCCGTTTTCCGCCGCCTTTTGCCGAGTGGAACGATAAGTTTCGCGACACCGCACGTCGTTACTGGCTGCACGGCGACGTAAGCAACGGCGACTTTGTCCGCCGCTTTGCCGCCTCCAGCGATCTCTACCAGCATGATGACCGGCCGCCACACGCCACGGTTAACCTGATCACCGCCCATGACGGCTTTACGCTGTGGGATGTGGTGAGCTTCGAACGTAAACACAACGAAGCGAACGGGGAAGATAACCGTGATGGCCACGGTGATAACTACAGCCACAACCACGGTAAAGAGGGGCTGAACGTCAGCTTTGACGTGATCGAACGCCGCCGTCGCAGCGTACGGGCACTGCTCACCACGCTGCTGCTGTCACAGGGCACGCCAATGCTGCTGGCGGGCGATGAGCGCGGCCATACGCAGCGCGGCAACAACAACGCCTACTGTCAGGACAACGCTCTGAGCTGGCTTGACTGGCAGGCGGATGAGAAGGGATTAGTCGGATTCACCGCCGCACTGATTGCTCTGCGCCAGCGCATCCCGGCGCTGACCGCAGATCGCTGGTGGCAGGACGGTGACGACAATGTGCAGTGGCTCAATGCCGGTGGCCAGCCACTGCAGCACGATGAATGGGCACAGGGGATGCACAGATTGCAGATCCTGCTGTCCGGCCGCTGGTTAATAACAATAAACGCCACGGATACGGTGAATGACATCGTGTTACCAGACGGAGAATGGCGTGCCCTTCCTCCTTTCGCCGGGGACGACAACCCCATCCTGCTAACTGTCTGGCATGGTCCCGCACACGGTGTGTGCGTGTTCCAAAAGCAATCATAAGGAGTCAGACATGGTTAAGTTAGATAGAACAGAACACCTGATGCTGGCCCGCCAGCTCCCTACACAGACGGTTGCTCTGATCCTTGCCGGCGGACGCGGCACGCGGCTGGTCGATTTAACGGCCAAACGTGCCAAACCGGCGGTGCATTTCGGCGGCAAGTTCCGCATTATCGACTTTGCCCTCTCCAACTGCGTCAACTCCGGTATCCGGCGGATTGGCGTCATTACCCAGTATCAGTCCCATACCCTGACTCAGCATATCCAGCGTGGCTGGTCGATCTTCAATGAAGAGATGAATGAGTTTGTCGATTTGCTGCCAGCGCAGCAGCGCTTTTCGACCGAACAGTGGTATCGCGGAACGGCCGATGCCGTGACGCAAAACCTTGATGTGATTCGCCGCTATCAGGCGCAGTACATCGTGATCCTTGCCGGGGACCACATTTATAAGATGGATTATTCACGCATGCTGCTGGATCACGTGGTAAACGAGGCGAAATGTACCATCGCCTGTTTACCGGTACCGGTGCATGAAGCCACGGCGTTTGGCGTGATGGCGGTGAATGAGGAGAACATGGTGATCGACTTCGTGGAGAAACCCGCGAAACCGCCCACCATGCCAGGTGATGACACGCAGTCGCTCGCCAGCATGGGGATCTACGTCTTCAACGCGGATTATCTCTATGAACTGCTGGAAGCGGATCTGCAGACGCCAGGCTCTAACCACGATTTCGGCAAAGATATCCTGCCGAAAGTGGTGGCAAGCGGCGAAGGCTATGCGCACTCCTTTGCGCTCTCCTGCGTCCAGAATGATGACAACGCGCCGCCTTACTGGCGCGACGTCGGAACGCTGGAGGCCTACTGGCGCGCCAATCTCGATCTGGCCTCGGTGATGCCTGAGCTGGATATGTATGACGTCACCTGGCCTATCCGTACTCACATGGAGCCGCTGCCGCCGGCGAAATTTGTTCAGGATCGTTCCGGCAGTCACGGGATGACCATGAACTCGCTGGTCTCGGGCGGCTGCATTATCTCCGGTTCGGTGGTGGTCAATTCAGTGCTGTTCCCCCGGGTTCGCGTTAACTCGTTTTGCAATATTGATTCAACTGTACTGCTGCCCGATGTGGTAGTGGGCCGATCGTGTCGCCTGCGTCGCTGCGTGATCGATCGCGCCTGCGAACTGCCGGAAGGCATGGTTATTGGCGAAAACCCCGATGAAGACAGTCGTCGTTTTCACCGTTCGGATGAAGGGATCGTACTGGTCACCCGCGCCATGCTGGCCAGACTGGCCAAAGCGGGGCTGTAAGCGATAAGCGGAACTTACGCAATCGGCACGCGGAGCGTGCCGGATAACTTAATGAGGTCGAGGATGCAGGTTTTACATGTCTGTTCAGAACTTTTCCCGCTGCTGAAAACGGGCGGACTGGCTGATGTAGTCGGGGCATTACCTCAGGCGCAGATTGCGGGCGGCACGGATACACGGGTACTGTTGCCCGCTTTTCCCGCACTGCGCAAAGGCATACCTGATCTCCAGGTAGTGACGGAGCGAGAGACATTTGCCGGTCATATACGTCTGCTATTTGGTGAATTCAATGGTGTGGGCATCTACTTAATTGATGCGCCTGGCCTCTACGATCGCCCCGGCAGTCCTTACCATGACGAGTCGCAGTTTGCGTATGTCGACAACTATCTGCGTTTTGCGCTGCTGGGCTGGGTCGGCTGTGAACTGGCGTGCGGCATGGATTCTATGTGGCGTCCCGGGATCGTGCATGCGCATGACTGGCATGCTGGCCTGACCTGCGCCTATCTGGAAGCGCGTGGACGTCCGGCTAAATCCGTCTTTACCGTGCACAACCTGGCATACCAGGGGTTGTTCATGGCCCATCACATGGATGAGATTGGCCTGCCGTGGTCGTTCTTTAACATGCATGGGCTGGAGTTCTTCGGACAGATCTCCTTCCTGAAAGCGGGACTCTTTTACGCTGACCACATCACGGCGGTGAGTCCGACTTACGCGCATGAAATTACCTCTGCCGAATATGCTTATGGCATGGAAAGCCTGCTGGCGCAGCGGATGCTGGAAGGCCGGCTTAGCGGGATCCTTAATGGCGTCGATCCCTCTATCTGGGACCCGGCGCACGATCTGCTGCTAAGCGCGCGCTATAACCGCGACACGCTGGAGGCGAAAGCGGAAAACAAACGGCAGCTGCAGGTGGCGATGGGGCTGAAGGTGGATGATAAAGCACCAGTATTCTGCGTGATCAGCCGTCTGACCAAACAGAAGGGCCTGGACCTGGTACTGGAAGCGCTGCCTGGTCTGCTGGCGCAGGGCGGACAGCTGGTGCTGCTGGGACAGGGTGATGCCGAACTGCAACAGGGATTCCTGGCGGCGGCGGCGGAGCATCCGGGCAGTGTCGGCGTGCAGATTGGCTATCACGAAGCGTTCTCTCACCGTATTGTCGGTGGCGCGGATGTGATCGTGGTGCCGAGTCGCTTTGAGCCCTGTGGCCTGACACAACTTTATGGTCTGAAGTATGGTACGTTGCCGTTAGTACGCCGCACTGGCGGGCTGGCCGATACCGTTAATGACAGTTCTCTGGAGAACCTGGCCGACGGTATTGCCAGCGGCTTCAGCTTTGAAGATGCCAATGCCTGGTCGCTGTTGCGGGCCATCCGGCGCGCATTTGTGTTGTGGTCCCGTCCTTCACTGTGGCGTTACGTTCAGCGCCAGGCGATGGCGATGGACTTTAGCTGGCAGGTGGCCGCACAGGCCTACCGTGATCTCTACCAACGTTTGATGTAACGGATTGGGAAAACTGGATATGAATGCACCTTTCACTTACGCCTCACCAACGTTGACGGTTGATGCCTTAAAGCATTCGATTGCCTACAAACTGATGTTTACTATCGGCAAAGATCCCTCGATCGCCAACAAGCACGAGTGGCTCAATGCCTCGCTGCTGGCGGTGCGCGACCGGATGGTGGAGCGCTGGCTGCGTTCCAGCCGTGCCCAACTCTCACAGGATGTCCGCCAGGTCTATTACCTGTCGATGGAGTTCCTGATGGGGCGCACATTAGGGAATGCGCTGCTGGCGATGGGGATCTATGACGATCTCAACCAGGCGCTGGATGAGATGGGTCTGGATCTGGCCGAGCTGATGGAAGAGGAGAACGATCCGGGGCTGGGCAACGGTGGTCTGGGTCGCCTGGCGGCCTGTTTCCTCGATTCACTGGCGACGCTGGGCATGCCGGGCCGTGGCTATGGCATCCGCTATGATTACGGCATGTTCAAACAGAACATTGTGGAAGGTGAGCAGAAAGAGTCGCCGGATTACTGGCTCGAATATGGTAATCCGTGGGAATTCCAGCGTTTCAATACCCGTTACAAAGTGCGCTTTGGCGGTCGCGTTCAGCACGAAGGCAGCAAAGTGCGCTGGCTGGAGACCGAAGAGATCCTGGCGATGGCCTATGACCAGATCATTCCGGGCTTTGACACCGACGCGACCAATACCCTGCGGCTGTGGGGTGCCCAGGCCAGCAACGAAATCAACCTCGGCAAGTTCAACCAGGGCGACTACTTCGCGGCGGTGGAAGATAAAAACCACTCTGAAAACGTGTCGCGCGTCCTCTACCCGGATGACTCAACCTATTCGGGCCGTGAACTACGTCTGCGTCAGGAATATTTCCTGGTCTCCGCGACCGTGCAGGACATCCTGAATCGTCACTGGCGGATGCACCAGACCTGGGACAACCTGGCAGACAAAATCGCCATTCACCTGAATGATACCCATCCGGTGCTGGCGATCCCCGAACTGATGCGCCTGCTGATCGACGAACATAAATTCAGCTGGGACAGCGCCTTCGACGTCTGCTGTCAGGTCTTCTCTTATACCAACCATACGCTGATGACTGAAGCGCTTGAGACCTGGCCGGTCGATATGATCGGTAAGATCCTGCCGCGCCACCTCAGCATCATTTTCGAAATTAACGACTTCTTCCTCAAGACGATTCAGGATCACTATCCTGATGACCTGGATCTGCTGTCGCGCATTTCAATCATCGACGAGAACGATGGACGCCGGGTACGCATGGGCTGGCTGGCCGTCGTCGTCAGTCATAAAGTGAATGGCGTGTCAGAGCTGCACTCTAACCTGATGGTCCAGTCGCTGTTTGCCGACTTCTCCCGTCTGTTCCCGGGCCGCTTCTGCAACAAAACCAACGGCGTCACCCCACGTCGCTGGCTGGCGCTGGCAAACCCGGCGCTGTCAGAGGTGCTGGATGAGGAAATTGGCCGCAACTGGCGTACCGATCTCAGCCAGCTGGATGAGCTGAAAGCACAGATCGACTATCCGGCGTTTATTGAAAAAGTCGCGGTTGCCAAGCACCAGAACAAGCGTCGGCTGGCCGACTGGGTAGCGAAAAATCTGGATGTGGTGCTCGACCCGAATGCGCTGTTTGATGTCCAGATCAAGCGTATTCACGAGTACAAACGTCAGTTGCTCAACGTGCTGCATGTGATCACCCGTTACAACCGTATCAAGGCCGATCCGCAGGCGGATTGGGTACCGCGCGTGAATATCTTCGCCGGTAAAGCCGCATCGGCCTACTACGTTGCCAAACATATTATTCATCTGATCAACGATGTCGCGAATGTGATCAACAACGATCCCCAGGTGAAGAACAAACTGAAGGTGGTCTTCATCCCGAACTACAGCGTGAGTCTGGCGCAGATCATTATCCCGGCGGCCGATCTCTCTGAGCAGATCTCGACCGCAGGGACGGAAGCGTCCGGCACCAGTAACATGAAGTTTGCGCTGAACGGCGCGTTGACGATCGGTACGCTGGATGGCGCTAACGTTGAGATGCTGGATCACGTCGGGGAAGAAAATATCTTTATCTTTGGTAATACCACGCCGCAGGTCGAAGCGCTGCGTCAGGGCGGCTACAACCCGCGTGACTATTACGAAGGGGATGAAGAGCTGCATCAGGTGCTGACTCAGATTGCCTCTGGCGTATTCAGTCCGCAGGATCCGGGTCGCTACCGCAATCTGTTCGACTCTCTGGTTAACTTCGGCGATCACTACCAGTTACTGGCGGATTATCGCAGCTATGTGGATACCCAGGATAAAGTGGATGCGCTCTACCGTAAACCGGATGAGTGGCAGCGCCGTGCGGCGAAAAATATCGCGGGCATGGGCTACTTCTCGTCGGACCGTACCATCCAGGAGTACGCCGATGAGATCTGGAACATTACACCCATAAGGCTGTAGTGCCGGACAGTATGCCTTTCTGACGTTCTTTGCGGCCGGGTAACCGGCCGCCTTCTCATCTTTTCGCCTGACACTCCCGCCATCCCGTTGCTTTTTCAGAAGGTTCAGCCTCTTATGACCTCTGTGCCTGTATCTGCCCATAGAGCGAACCAGATCATTACACTTTGGCTGAGAATCGCTACTATGCGGAAAAGCAAAACGACCCGACAGGCAACCGCAGCCCATGAGTGACAACATCAATCAGGAAATTACCTTCCGCAAGCTCAGCGTCTTTATGATGTTTATGAGCAAAGGAAATATCGCCCGTACGGCGGAAGCGCTGGCGCTGAGCAGTGTCAGTGTGCATCGTGCGCTGCACACGCTGGAAGAGGGTATTGACTGCCCGCTGTTTATTCACAAAGGCCGTAATCTGGTGCCGTTGCCTGCCGCCTGGACACTGCTGGACTATTGTCGCGACGTGACCACCCTGATGGGGAAAGGTATTGAAGAGGCACGCAAGGTGGCGGGCATCGGTGTAGGTCGTCTGCGGCTCGGCACGCTCTACTCGCTGACGCTTGAAACCATTCCCCGACTGATCATGGGCATGAAACTGCGTCGGCCCACGCTGGAGCTTGATCTGACCATGGGATCCAATCAGATGCTGCTGAACATGCTGGAAGATGACGCGCTGGATGCGATTCTGATCGCCACCGATGAGGGCGAACTCAGCGATGCGCATTTTGATGTGATTCCGCTGTTTGAAGACACTATCTTTCTGGCTGCGCCAGCCGGGGAGATGCGGGAGGAAATCGGCCCGGTGGATCTGCGTGATTTTGCCGACCGCGATTTTGTTTCACTGGCTGAGGGATTTGCCACCTATACCGGTTCGCAGGAGGCGTTTCAGATAGCCGGATTTGAACCGCGCATGGTCACTCAGGTGAATGACATCTTCTCAATGATAAGCCTGGTGCAGGCGGGCATTGGCCTGGCGCTGATTCCGGGACGAATGAAGAAGGTGTATGAAAACAACATTCAGTTGCTGCCGCTCGCTGATCCTTATCAGATGCGTCAGCAGATCTCGATTGTCTACTCACATCGTCGCGAACGCGATAATGACCTGCTGGCCCTGGCGGCAGAAGGGCGGATGTATGCCCGCAGCCTTACTGACTGAGCCGTTTAGCCAGATGCAGCGCCACCTCGACGCTGTTGCGCTCCATGCAGATCGCTTCTCCCTGCCAGCCCGCCTGCAATGTCAGGCCGGTCAGCACATTGCCCGGCGGCATCTCGATCGCCAGTCGGGCATCGCGCTGATTAGCGGAAACCATCGCATCACTCCACTGCACCGTGCGCGCCATATTAAAGGCGAGATCGTCAGCAATCTTCTCCGGTTCCCAAATCACCCGGCCAGTTGAGCCACTGAGATAAGCGCAATCGGGCCGCGAAAGGCTGACTGACTCAAACGCGTGCGCCAGTTCGGCGGCGGGCTTGTCCAGCAGCGCGCAGTGCGATGGCACGCTCACCGCGAGTTTGATCGCTTTGCTGGCACCGGCATCCAGCGCTTTCTGCGCCACGACAGCCATATCCTCGTCACGACCGGCGATCACAATCTGCGTTTCCGTATTCAGGTTGGCGATGTAGGTATTGCTGCCAGCCAGCAGCTTTTCCAGACGATTCAGCGTTAAGCCGGTGATGGCGGTCAGGCCATATCCGTGCGGATAAGCCTGCTCCATCAGATCGCCGCGCAACGCAACCAGCCGCAGGGCATCGCTGAAATCGAGCGCACCGGCGATCACCGCAGCGGGAAACGCACCAATTGACAGACCACTGACGATGTCCGGTTTCACCCCACGGCGGATCAGCTCGCGCGCCCAGGCGACGCCGGCAATCAGCAAACAGAGCTGCACGGCGCGGGTGTGGCGCAGCGCATCAGTGCTGTCGAGCCGGTCTGTCTCGTCGCCCAGTACCGCTCGCACGCTGTTTAACACCGCGTCGCCGTCGGGCAGATGCTGCAGCATCCCGGCACGCTGGGTGCCCTGGCCGGGAAAGGTAAAGAGTATTTTCATTAATTTTCCCTGCTCCAGGGTGAAGCGGTCAGTATCGGTCCGGTATCGGTTTTTAACAGCACGCGACCCTCACGCAGCCACTCGTTCAGCGCAAATGCGCCAGACGGCGTTTCCACCTGGGTATCTACCCGGCAGTCCAGCGAGTCGGTCTGCGTCTGCCACTGTTGCAGCACATCGCGCGGCAGCGGCTGCGGGGCGCGGATCACCAAATCAAGATCGCTGGCAGCGTGCAGCATGGGCCGTTGCGTCGCCAGCGCATAACCGGTGCTGCCGGTAATGCCCCAATGCCAGGGCCAGAGAGACTCGCTGAGCGCAATCGCCGCGCGAACCGGCGCATAAGCGGTAAAGGGTGAATCCAGCAGCCATGGCCGTTCTGTCAGACTCTCTGGCGTCACCATCCGGACAATATCGGCTGGATTAATCCAGCCGGCGGCGCGCTGCTCACGTCGTTCACCGCGCACACCCACCGGAATCAGACCAGATTCACGGTGGTCGCGCCGTACCACCACCGGCAGATCGGGGTGCCAGTACTGACTGACCCAGTTCTCTTTAATCGCGGCTAACGCGTCGCTGTGACGCAGCCAGAGCAGATCGTGGGGGCGCGGCGCACTCATATTACATTCCTGATGTCAGCGTGATGAACAGCGGTAACGATAAAATACACAGAATTGAGCTTAACAGCAGCACGGCTTCAGCATCGGGCGACTGCACGCCAAAGCGGTTGCCGAACACCACGCCGAAGAAACCGGCCGACAGCGCAATCATCAGGATAGCGGTGATGGCCACTGAACCGTTAAGCCCCAGCGCCAGTACCAGACCCCAGGCGATAAAAGGCTGAATCAGCAGCTTAGCCACAGTACCGACGCCGACGACGGCGTTGAGTTTCAGCTGACGTGCAGAAAGAATGACACCCGTCAGGAACAGCGCAGCGGCGGTAGCCGCCAGGCCCAGCGGTTTAATCGCGGCCAGCACCAGCTCCGGCATTTTAACGCCCAGTGCTGACAGCACCACACCCAGTAGCGGACCCCAGACGATCGGTTTTTTAACGGAGCGCCACATGAGAACCGGCAGCATGGTCAGCGTCGAGCCTACATTTTCACCCGCACTGCGCGCTTTTTCCCGTTCCAGAATCAGCAGGCAGAAGGGCGTCATCAGCACTGAGCCGCAGGCGATAGAGACGGCCACTGAGAGCGAGGTGGTTGACCCTTCGCCCAGTACGCTGCCCAGAATCGGCAGACCCAGCGCCGCGTAATTGGGTAAGGCGACGGTCAGCGTTAGTACCGCTGCATCCTGTGGCGTCTTTTTAAATACACCGGTGGCCAGGAAATAGATCGCCGCATAGGTGATCCACATCGCCCCGGTCAGGACCACAATCAGGGGCGACTGCGCCACAATCCCGGCCCACGGTGTCTGAACCGTCGCGCTGAACAGCGCGGCGGGCAGTGCAAAATCCATCACGAAGATATTGAGCAGAGAGACATCTTTGTTGTTGACCATTCCGGCCTTACCGGCCCAGAAACCCAGCAGCATAATGACAAAGATCGGAGCAAGGGCATGAACAATTATATAAATCATAAATCACCTGTATTTAAGAAAAATTCTTTAAAAAACAGCGATGTTTATAATTCTGAACACGGCCACTGCTCCGGGGCGCAATGAACGATGCGCCCCGTCAGACCGGTTTCGGCAGGTTTATTTTTTATTTAATTACCAGGTCGCGCGCATACGTTCGCGAACCAGGGAGGAGCTATGACGATTGGATGCACCCAGGCGGCTTTTCAGGCTCGGATCCTGGCGTGCGTCGCTGATCGCCTTGTGCAGCGCAATCTCGACCATCGCCACATCGGCGTCAGACGGCGCATCAGGATTGCCCACGTTCAGCAGATCGGAGAGCAGGCCCAGCGTGGCGAAGTTATTCACGTCGTAAGCCATCGGTGGAATGGTCGCAGCCAGTTTTTCCAGCGCTTCCACGGAACGCAGCGTAATACGCGCCGCCGATGCTTTGCCCATGGCATGCACCAGTACACCCTGATCGTTAAGCGCAATCAGTCGGTTAGCCTGATAGCCGTGGGCCAGGAACGCACCGGACATCGCTTTACCGACAATCAGGCCAATCACCGGATGACCATCAAGACGTGCATTCGCATAGGCACCCGCCGCACCCGCCAGCGCCTGATGAATACCGAATGCCTCTTCGCGGCGGCCATAGGCCTGGCTTGGCACATCGATCACCGCCACAATCGGGCGTTTCACAGCACTGTTTTTGTCTGCTTCCCGCGTTTCATTCACCACTTTCGCCAGCGTCCAGCCTTCCAGCAGACCGACTTCACCCTGCGCGGCGCGCGGATAGTGGTTTTGTGGATCGGGCACGACGGCAATAAAGCGGACGTTTTCGCCATTGAGCTGGCCGTCAGCCACCTGAACAGAGGCACACAGGCCGCTAAGACGCTGTGCATTGGGTGCGAGTTTTTCCAGCCAGGTTGCACCGCGGCTGCTTGTCTGAGTCATTATTTCTCCTCCCGGGCGAAAAGCTGTTTAATCTGCGCGGTATCCGCCTGCTGGCGGGTATCGAACTGCGACAGACGTGACAGGAAATCGGCATAGTTATCGCTGCGGTTCTGAGCCGGAACGCCTCTGGCAATGAACTCATTCATGGCGGTTTTTACCGCGTTGATGCCGTCATTCACCAGCGCATCAACCAGGCCACTGGCGTAGCGGATTTCGCCGCCGGTCATGCTCCAGATAAACGGGCGATCGCGTGAGTCATACTCTTCAATGCCTGCTTCCTGCTCGATCACCTGCGGACCGTTCAGCCCCAGACGGGCTTCGCGCGTGACAATCAGGTAGCTGCACAGCGCGGCAGCGATAGACATCCCGCCGAAGCAGCCAACGGTGCCGCTGACGATGCCGATAACCGGGGTGTAGCGACGCAGATCGACAATCGCTGCGTGAATATCCGCAATCGCCGCCAGGCCAAGATTTGCTTCCTGTAAGCGCACGCCACCGGTTTCCAGGCAGAGCACCGCCTGAGTCGGAATGCCGTTGCGGTTGTCTTCCGCCGCCAGCTCCAGCGCTGCCGCCATTTTCGCCCCGGAGACTTCGCCCATGCTGCCGCCCTGGAAGGTGCCTTCGATGGCGACCACCACGGCAGGCTGACCATTCAGCGTGCCGCGTGCCACGACCATGCCATCATCGGACTGAGGCACCACGCCCTGCGGGGCCAGCCATGGCGACATAATGCCTTCAAAGGGGTCAAGCAGTTCGCGGTAGCTGCCTGCATCCAGCAGCGCATGGGCGCGTTCACGGGCCCGTAATTCAATAAAACTGGCATCGTTACGCATGGCTCACCTCTTCAAAAACCTGTTCAATACGGATACGCGCTACGCCGGGTGTTGCGCCGAAATCGTGAATAATCAGCTTTCCTGCGGGCAGGCCGTTTATTAAGTTCAGGCGGTCAAACAGCGCCTTCCAGCGAGCGTCGCTGTTATCCAGTGAGGTAGTGATGTCGATGTTCAGTGTCTGGCCTTCGGTTGCGGTGTACAGCACTTCCATATCACCGGAACCAACGACCCCGGCCAGCGCTCTGCCATTGAGCAGGCGGTTAGCAGGTAAAGATAATGTGATGTGTTCCATAATGGCCTCTAAAAATAAGAATGTTCAGGCAAGCAGACCCGATCAATGAACAGCGTCGCGGCCAGCAAATCGGCGGCCCCGCCAGGTGACGCATTGAGCGCCAGCATGCGCCGGTCGAGCTGCGACAGCGCCAACTGACCTGCGGCTGTGCGGCAGCCACCCGCCAGCAGCACGGCGCGTGCGCCCTGCTGCATGGCGTCCAGCCCGGTCATACCCGCACGTGACAGCACACAGGTATCGCTCAGCGAGGTCATGATCGCCATCAGCGCATCCAGGCGGGCTTCGTTCTCACTGGCACCCACCGCCCGGCTGGCCAGCAGCTGCGGTAGCGCCAGCTTCATTACGTGAGGAAACGCCTGTTGTGCCTCTTCGCGTGCGCCGGGTACCTGATAGCGGTGCGTCGCTTTTAACCCTTTGCTGAACAGCTTTGGCGCTGCCCGGTCGGGCAGGCTGGCCAGTGCGGCGGCGGTGCGGGTCAGCTGGTCGGCACTGGCAGTGCCGCCGTGCATAGCCGCGGCACTCACCAGCAATCCCAGCGCCCAGATCGCGCCACGATGGGTGTTAACGCCGCCGGTTGCCGCCATCATCTGCTGCTCACCGTCGCGGCCCAGGCGGCCTACCGTTTCGCGCAGGGCGATATCAGCGGGACGCAGCCAGCTGTGACGGGCCAGCGCCAGAAAGGCGGGCATCAGGCTATGAGCGGAACGCTCCATCAGCGCCAGCGTCAGATCCTGATGCGCGCCGTTTCCCCGACTGTCGACCAGACCCGGCTTAGGGCTCAGGCGTGCTTCATCGATCAGACAATCGCGCGCCATTGTCGCCAGCTGGCTGGACTGCGCCTCGGCTTGAGTCTGTGACAGGAGTTTCATTTACCAGCTCCGGAATTTAGCAGGTGGGTTGTACAGGCCATCTGACCATTCAACCAGGTCAGCGACGCTGCCCGCTGCCAGCAGTGAACGGGTGGCGTCAGAGCGGCGGATACCCATATCTTCCGGGTAGACCACTTTGCCGCTTTTACGCAGGGCTGCGACGCGTGCCGCATCCACACCCAGACCGATGTCGGTAATGCCCGCAACAGCCGCAACCATAGCGCGACGCTCTTCAAGACTTTCTGCGCGATAGAGATAGGCGATGCCTTCCTCGGTCAGCACATGGGTCACGTCATCGCCGTAAATCATGACCGGTGCCAGCGGCATACCGGAGGTTTTGGCGACCTCAACCGCATCAAGGGTTTCAACGAAGGTCGGTTTCGCGCCTGCCTGGAAGGTCTCGACCATCTGCACCACCAGTTTTTTACCGCGCTGCATCGGGTCTGGCTCGGTGATCATGTTCAGCCAGGCGGGCGTTGCGTGACGACGGCCATGGGGATCGTGGCCCATGTTAGGTGCGCCGCCGAAACCGGAAAGACGACCACGCGTCACGGTAGAGGAGTTAGCCAGCCCATCAACCTGCAGGGTGGCACCGATAAACATATCGACCGCGTACTGGCCGGCCAGCTGACAGAAGGCGCGGTTTGAGCGCATTGA
Organism: Pantoea sp. F_5; assembly: GCF_008631595.1. Lineage (NCBI taxonomy): Bacteria > Pseudomonadati > Pseudomonadota > Gammaproteobacteria > Enterobacterales > Erwiniaceae > Pantoea > Pantoea sp. F_5. Next base: position 77,539 of record NZ_VWUO01000006.1, on the reverse strand, counting down.
GCCGTCGCTGCCGGTAAAGAAGATGTCGGGACGGGCGCGGATATATTCTTCCATTCCCAGCTCACCGCCGAAGCAGTGCACACTCTCGACCCAGCCGCTCTCAATCGCCGGGATCAGCGTCGGATGCGGGTTCAGCGTCCAGTGTTTACAGATTTTGCCTTTCAGACCGAGCTGCTCGCCATAGGTTGGCAGCAGCAATTCAATTGCGGCGGTGTTGAATCCGATCCCGTGGTTCAGCGACTGCACCTGGTGTTCGGCGTAGATGCCTTTAATCGCCATCATCGCCATCAGGATATGTTCCTGTTTAATCAGGCGAGGATCGCGGGTAAACAGCGGTTCGATAAAGAACGGTTTGTCAGCAACGACAATGTAGTCGATCCATGAGCCAGGAATATCGACGCGCGGCAGGTCGGTTTCGTCATCGACCAGTTCATTGACCTGGGCTATCACGATACCGTCACGAAACGCGGCGGCTTCCACCAGTGCCGGGGTATCTTCGGTACTCGGGCCGGTATAGAGATTGCCTTTGCGGTCGGCTTTGTATCCGGCAATCAGCGCCACATTCGGGCTGAGGTCAACATAGAGACGGGAATAGAGTTCGATATAGGTGTGGATAGCACCGATTTCCAGCTGACCATCCTGTAACAGCTGAGACATGCGCAGACTTTGCGGACCGGAAAAAGAGAAGTCGAGTTTGCGGGCTATGCCTTTTTCAAAAATATCGAGATGCTCACTGCGGCCGACGCTTGGCATAATCATATGCAGGTCGTGGATCTTCGCCGGGTTCACCGCTGCCAGGGTGCGGGACAGGAAGTCAGCCTGTTTCTGGTTGTTCCCTTCAAGTACCACGCGGTCGCCTGGTGCAATAAGTGTTTCCAGGGCTTCGGTTGCTCTTTCTGAAGGAATGACTTTGCCATCAAGGGGAAAGGAAGCTATACGACGCGCTTTTTCACTGCGGCGTGTGTTCCACTCCCGGGCAGGCGTTTGGCCTGTGTTCATTTCAACCTCCTGATTAGAATCGCTGTTGCTTCGTTTATGCTGAGAGAAGTCTGAGCTTTCTTAATGCATCGTTCAATTAAGCAAAAAAGCTGAACGTTAGATTTAAGGTAACGATAGAGAAGGAGAGATAAGCGAAGCGTTAATTTTAGACGGTGATGAATGAAGTAAAAGTTACAAGGGTGAATATTGCTGGTCGTGACTGATTATCAAAAAAAAGTGTGATCAATGTTCAATTTTAATCTAGCATTTACCCTGGCTGTAAGCATTGAATTGAGCCCAACTATCTATCTGGCAAACCGCCAAAAAAAAAGCAGGCCGAAGCCTGCTTTTTGCGGTTTAACTGTTCTCTCAGGAGGCCAGCGACAGGACCGGTTTCGCTTTCGCTGCCAGCCACTCTACAACGCGAGCCTGCTGCTCTTTGGTCAGCCACATACCCTGTTTGGTACGACGCCAGATAGCATCATCCAGTTCACGCACCCACTCATGCTGTACCAGGTAACGCAGTTCCGCTTCGTAGAACTCGTGTCCGAAGTTCTCACCCAGGTCATCCAGACTTTTCGCGCCAGCCAGCAGAGTTTCCGTGCTGCTGCCGTAGGTGCGCGAGAAGTGGCGCGCCATATTTTCGCTGATGAATGGATAACGACGACGCAGACTGGCTGCATAATCCTCACGGGTGCCGGAGATATTGCCGCCCGGTAACACGCAGTTTTTGGTCCAGGCCGGACCCGCGTTCGGGTAGTACTTCACCAGTTTTTCCAGCGCATGTTCAGCCAGCTTACGATAGGTGGTCAGCTTACCGCCAAAAACGGAAAGCAGCGGTGCCTGACCATTATCGTCGCGCACGTCCAGCGTATAATCACGGGTGATCGCCTGCGGTGAATCGGATTCATCATCACACAGCGGACGGACACCGGAATAAGACCAGACGATATCGTCAGCGGTCAGCTGCTTTTTAAAGTGTCCGTTGAACACTTTCAGCAGATATTCGGTCTCGTTATCGTCGATATTGACGTTTTTCGGATCGCCTTTGTACTCCACATCGGTGGTGCCGATGATAGAGAACTCATCCATCCATGGGATAACAAACACGATACGGTTATCTTCGTTCTGCAGAATATAAGCCTGCTTCTCGGTATGAACGCGCGGCACCACAATGTGGCTGCCTTTAATCAGGCGGATACCGTAAGGCGATTTCAGCTTCAGGCTGTCATCAAACAGCTGCTTAACCCATGGGCCTGCGGCATTGACCAGGCCTTTCGCCTGCCAGGTAAAGGTTTTTCCGGTATCGACATCTTCCGCTTCAACCTTCCACAAGCCACCTTCACGCCAGGCACGGGTTACGCGGGTGCGGGTACGGACTTCACCGCCACGCTTCACCACTTCCTGCGCGTTCAGTACTACCATACGGGCATCATCAACCCAGCAGTCAGAATATTCGAATCCGCGCGTAATCTCCGGCTTCAGGGCCGAATCCGCGCCAAACCGCAGACTTTTACTGCCTGGCAGGCTGGTACGCTTACCGAGATGGTCATACATAAACAGGCCGGTGCGGATCATCCACGCCGGACGCAGGTGCGGCCGGTGCGGCAGACGGAAGCGCATCGGGAATGCCAGATGGGGAGCCATTTTCAGCAGAACTTCGCGCTCAGCCAGTGCTTCACTGACCAGACGGAATTCGTAATGTTCAAGGTAGCGCAGGCCGCCGTGAATGAGTTTTGAACTGGCAGAGGAGGTCGCGCAAGCCAGATCCCGCGCCTCCAGCATTAACACCGACAGTCCGCGTCCTGCAGCGTCTGCTGCAATGCCGGCACCGTTGATGCCGCCGCCGATCACGATCAGGTCTTTGGTTTCCACGTCATCTCCTCCGATGTTCGGAATAGTTCTCTAATGTTCGTTTTCGAGCATAATCATAATCGCAAACCAACATTTACGCCAGTCTTTAACCGGGTAAAAACATTTTTGCGTGATATAGCTAACATTCTGCCCACCAAAAAAACAGATAGCCGTAACGATTGTCAGGTTATCGGCGTGGATTCTCGGGTTACACTACGCACCATTACGACGCTGTTATGAGAGATTTTATGGAAATGTTCGAATGTATTGACGTGAAGCAGGCGCAGGCGCATCTGGCTGAGGGTGCATTGCTGGTGGATATCCGCGACCCGCAAAGTTATGCCCTGGGTCATGCGGCAGGCGCGCTGCATCTGACCAACACCAACCTCAGCGACTTTGTCAGTGGCGCAGACCACAGCCTGCCGGTGCTGGTGATGTGCTATCACGGCAACAGCAGCAAAAGCGCGGCGCAATATCTGCTGGGACAGGGTTTCAGCGCGGCCTACAGCATTGATGGCGGCTTTGATGCCTGGCGTGCTGCCTTTCCTCAGCAGGTTGCCCTCGGCAGTGAATAGATTGCCGCCCGTCACATGGAGAGTTACTGATGCGCATTACCCAGTTTAATCAGCCGCGCATGGCGCAGGCGTTTGTGGACTACATGGCGACGCAGGGCATCACGCTGCGCATTGAGCATGAAAATCACTACGTCGTCATGCTGGATGATGAAAGTAAGATTTCAGTGGTCGAAAACGAACTTCAGCAGTTTTTGCACGACCCTAACCATCCGCGCTATCAGGCCGCCAGCTGGCATAGCGGCAAGACCGACAGCGGCCTGCGCTATGAGCGCAGCAATATCTGGGCGAACATCCGTGAGCGTGCCGGTCCGCTGACCCTGTCCCTGATGGTGCTCTGTATCGCCGTATTTATTCTGATGCAGGTGATGGGTGATCAGACCGTGATGGCCTGGCTCTCCTGGCCGGATGCCGACCAGCATTTGCAGGTCTGGCGCTGGTTCAGCCATGCGCTGCTGCACTTTTCACTGCTGCACATCCTGTTTAATCTGATGTGGTGGTGGTATCTCGGCGGCGCGGTCGAAAAGCGCCTTGGCAGTGGCAAACTGTTCGTGATTATGCTGATTTCAGCGCTGCTCAGCGGCTGGCTGCAGGCGAAGTTCAGCGGTATCTGGTTTGGCGGTCTGTCGGGCGTGGTTTATGCGCTGATGGGTTACTGCTGGCTGCGCGGCGAGCGCGATCCTGACAGCGGCGTCTATCTTGAAAGGGGGTTGATCGGTTTTGCGCTGGTCTGGCTGGTGATTGGCTGGTTCGGCGTCTTTGGTCTGGCGATTGCTAACGCGGCGCACGTCGCCGGTCTGGTCGTCGGGCTGGCAATGGCGCTGGTGGATACGCGTAACGTCACGCGTCGTTAGACAGGATATAAGCGGGTTAACAGGAGAGGAACGTGAAGCAGACGCAACGTCATGATGCGATTATCGATTTAGTCCGTCGTCAGGGATATGTCAGTACTGAGGAGCTGGTGGATCACTTTGAGGTCAGCCCGCAAACCATTCGTCGCGATCTCAACGATCTGGCCGATCAGAATAAAATTCAGCGTCACCACGGCGGCGCGGCGCTTCCTTCCAGCTCAGAGAATACCGCCTGGCACGATCGTAAAATGATGTGGTCAGCGGAAAAAGCGCGGATTGCTCAGCGTGTTGCCAGCCAGATCCCGGATGGGGCTACGCTGTTTATCGACATCGGCACCACGCCGGAAGCGGTGGCGCACGCGCTGCTCAACCACAGCGATTTACGTGTGGTGACCAACAATCTCAACGTGGCGATGCTGTTGATGGGCAAACCCGATTTCCGGGTGATTATTGCAGGCGGTGAAGTACGGACCCGCGATGGCGCGGTGATGGGTGAAGCGACGCTCGACTTCATTTCCCAGTTCCGGCTTGATTACGGCATCCTGGGGATCAGCGGCATCGATATGGATGGATCGCTGCTGGAGTTCGACTATCACGAAGTCCGCACCAAACGCGCCATCATTGAAAATTCACGCTGCGTGATGCTGGTGGTGGATCACTCAAAGTTTGGTCGGAACGCCATGGTTAACCTTGGCAACATGAGTCTGCTGGACTATCTCTACACCGACAAAATGCCGCCCGCCAGCGTCATGAAAGTGATTGAGCAGCATGAGGTTCACCTCGAACTCTGCTGATTCCTGCCACGTCAGCCGCCCGGCTGGCGTTTTTCTTTGATTGCTGTCGCTTTTTTCCTCACTCCCGTCTTTACTTAACGGTTGCTGGTACCCGGTTACCAGCCCGTGCGCTTTCTATTTTTGCTTCACCTCATTGCGTAACAGAAGGGAGTGATATGCCGCAGCAAAAATTTAATAAAGCCCGTTTTAACGCCGCATTTACCCGCCAGTGGCAGCAGTTAAGTCTCCTCTCTGCACAACAGATGACCCCACACCAGGCGTGGCAGGCGGTGAGCGCGGCGCTGGCAGAACTGCTGGCCGCGCAACCGGCTCCGCGTCCGGCTGTGCAGCAGCGCCACGTTAATTATCTGTCGATGGAGTTTCTGATTGGCCGTCTGACCGGCAACAATCTGCTGAATCTCGGCTGGTATGACGAGGTTAAAGCGGCGCTGGCTGAGCAGCAGCTCGATTTAACCGAACTGCTGGAGCAGGAGGTCGATCCGGCGCTTGGCAACGGCGGGCTGGGACGACTGGCCGCCTGCTACATGGATTCAATGGCAACGGTAGGGCAGTCCGCCACCGGCCACGGACTGAATTACCAGTACGGCCTGTTCCGCCAGTCTTTTGACGAGGGTAAGCAGATTGAAGCGCCCGATGACTGGCAGCGCGAGCGCTATCCCTGGTTCCGTCACAACGCAGCGCTGGATGTCGACGTCGCGATGGGTGGTCGGGTAGAAAAGCTGGAAAACGGTGACGTACGCTGGCATCCCGATTTTACGCTGCGCGGCGAGGCCTGGGATTTGCCGGTCACCGGCTACCGCAACGGCGTAACGTTGCCGCTGCGCCTGTGGCAGGCAGTAAGCGCGCATCCGTTTGATCTCACCGCCTTTAACGACGGCCATTTCCTGCAGGCGGAGCAGCCCGGCATCGAAGCGGCAAAGCTCACCAAAGTGCTTTATCCCAATGACAACCATCAGGCTGGCAAGCGGCTGCGCCTGATGCAGCAATATTTCCAGTGCGCCTGTGCGGTGGCGGATATCCTGCGGCGTCACCATCTGGCGGGGCGCAGTATTCACAGCCTGCCGGATTTTGAAGTCATCCAGCTCAATGATACCCATCCGACCATCGCTATCCCGGAGATGCTGCGTGTGCTGCTGGATGAGCATCAGCTGAGCTGGGATGCGGCATGGCAGATCACCAGCCGGTTATTTGCTTACACCAACCACACGCTGATGCCGGAGGCGCTGGAGCGCTGGGATGAAAAGCTGATGCGCAGTCTGCTGCCGCGCCACATGCTGATTATCAAAGAGATTAACCAGCGGCTGAAAAAACGGGTGAAGCAGCGCTGGCCGGATGACAAAGCGATGTGGCACAAGCTGGCGGTGGTCGCTGACGGTCAGGTGCGGATGGCCAATCTCTGCGTCGTCAGTGGCTTTGCGGTCAACGGCGTGGCGGCGCTGCACTCCCGTCTGGTGGTCAGCGATCTCTTCCCGGAATATCACCAGCTCTGGCCGCAAAAATTCCATAACGTCACCAACGGCATTACGCCGCGTCGCTGGCTGAAGCAGTGTAATCCGGCGCTGGCCGGGCTGATTGATGAGACGCTGAAAACGGAGTGGGCCAATAACCTTGATGCGTTGACCGGTCTGGAGGCCTATGCCGACGATCAGGCGTTTCGTCAGCGCTATCGCAGCATCAAACAGCAGAACAAAGCGCAGCTGACGGCATATATCGCGCGGCATACCGGCATCATCGTGAATCCGGCTGCGCTGTTCGATGTGCAGATCAAGCGTCTGCATGAGTACAAGCGCCAGCATCTCAGCCTGTTGCATATCCTCTACTGCTATCAGACGCTCTGTAATAACCCGGAAGATGTCACCTTTACGCCACGGGTATTCCTGTTCGGGGCTAAGGCCGCGCCGGGTTACTACCTCGCCAAAAATATCATCTACGCCATTAACAAAGTGGCGGAGGTAGTGAATAACGATCCGCGGATTGGCGACAGACTCAAAGTGGTGTTTATCCCCGACTACCGTATCACCGTGGCCGAGCAGATGATCCCGGCGGCCGATCTCTCTGAGCAGATCTCCACCGCCGGTTATGAAGCTTCCGGCACTGGCAACATGAAGCTGGCGCTGAACGGTGCGCTGACGATTGGCACGCTGGATGGTGCCAACGTCGAGATTGCCGAACAGGTGGGCGAGGAGAACATCTTTATCTTCGGTCACACCGTGGATGAGGTGAAAGCGCTTAAAGCAAAAGGCTACAACCCGAAAAAGGTGCGTAAGCAGAACAAGCCGCTGGACGAATTACTGAAATCGCTGGAGAAGGGCAAATTCAGCGACGGGGATAAGCACGCCTTTGACCTGATGCTGGAGAGCCTGACGAAACACGGCGATCCCTGGCTGGTGCTGGCCGACTTTCAGGCCTATATAGAGGCGCAGCAACGGGTGGAAGCGCTATGGCGTGACCCCGAAGGCTGGACCCGCGCCGCCATCCTCAATACGGCCCGAACCGGCATGTTCAGTTCGGACCGTTCCATTCGTGACTATCAGCAACGTATCTGGCAGGCACCGCGCTAAGGAGCAGCAATGAAGCAAAATTCACTCGATCAGGCCGCCCGTGCCGCAGGCATTTCACTGGATTACATCGACGTTAACGGCAGGAAAGAGGCCGTCAGCGATGAGACCAAACGCGCGCTGCTGGCGGTGATGGCAGAACCGCAGAAGGCCAGCAAATCCCCGCTGCCGCCGGTCGCGGTGTTCAGCGGCAGCAGTAAGCGACAGCTGACGCCTCAGGGCAGTGGCACTTACCACTGGCAATTGCAGACCGAAAAGGGCAAACAGCACAGCGGCGAGTTAACCGCCGGTGAGCCTTTTACACTGCCGGGACCGCTGACCCAGGGTTATCACCAGCTGACGCTCACTAAAGGAAAGAAAAGCTGGCAGACGCAGATTATTGTCGCGCCGCGGCGCTGCTATCTGCCTCCGGCGCTGGAGGCGGGGGAAAAACGCTGGGGTGCACTGGTTCAGCTTTATACCGTGCGCTCTGAACAGAACTGGGGCATCGGTGACTTCGGCGATCTCGACCATCTGCTGGTAAAACTGGCTGAGCGCGGCGGCGATTTCGTCGGGCTGAATCCGCTGCATGCGCTCTATCCTGCCAGCCCCGGTTTTGCCAGTCCGTATAGTCCGTCATCGCGCCGCTGGCTGAACATCATCTATATCGACGTCAGTCAGGTGGCCGATTTTCAGCAAAGCGCGGCGGCGCAGAAGTGGTGGAAAAGCGCTAAAACCCAAAAGGCATTGACCAAAGCGCGTGAGGCAGAGCGGGTCGACTATGAAACTGTGATGGCGCTGAAGCTGGCGGCGCTGCGCCACGCCTGGACACACTTTCAGACGCGTGACAGCCAGAGCGAAGAGCCTCACTCCTTTGCGGCCTTTGTGCGTGAAGGCGGTGACAGCCTGCGTTATCAGGCTGCCTATGACGGCATTCAGCTGGCGCGGCAGGCGGACAAGTCGCAGCAGGGCGGCTGGCCTGCCTGGCCAGAGGCGTGGCGCAACAGTCGGTCACCGGAAGTGCAGCAATGGTGTGAGCAGCATGAAGAGGAGATCGCCTTCTGGCAGTGGCTGCAATGGCTGGCGCAGCAGCAGTTCTCAGGCTGCTGGGCGCACAGTCAGGCGCTGGGCATGAGCGTCGGTCTCTACCGTGACCTTGCGGTGGGCGTGGCGGAAGGCAGTGCGGAGACCTGGCACGACCCGGAGCTTTATCGCCTCAAGGCCTCGGTGGGCGCACCGCCTGACCGTCTGGGGCCGCTGGGACAAAACTGGGGCTTACCGCCGATGGATCCGCATGTGATGCAGGCGCGCGCTTATCAGCCCTTTATCGACATGCTGCGCGCCAACATGCGTGACTGCGGCGCGTTGCGTATCGACCATGTCATGTCGCTGCTGCGTCTGTGGTGGGTGCCAGCCGGAGAGACGGCGGATAAAGGCGCTTATGTAGCCTATCCGGTCAACGATCTGCTGGCTATCCTGGCGCTGGAGAGCCACCGGCTGCGCTGTATGGTGATTGGAGAAGACCTTGGCACCGTGCCTCAGGAGATCGTCAGCCTGCTGCGCAAAAGCGGTGTCTTTTCATGGAAGGTGCTCTGGTTTGAGCAGGAGAAAGATGAACGCTATCGCGCGCCGCAGGACTACCCGCGTCAGTCTATCGCCAGCGCCAGTACGCATGATCTGCCGACGCTGACCGGCTTCTGGGAGCAGGGCGACCTGGAACTGGGCGAGAAGCTGGGTCTTTATCCGGGCGATGCGGTGAAAGCATTACATCAGCAGCGTGCCGCGCAGAAGCAGGCGCTGCTGGATGCGCTGCATCAGGCGGGTGCCTTACCGGCACGCAGTCAGAAGAAGGCAGAGAAGCTGGCTATGACGCCTGCATTGAACCGCGCGATTCATCGCTTCCTGGCGGATACCGACAGTGCGCTGCTGGGCCTGCAACCGGAGGACTGGCTCGGCATGACCACGCCGGTGAACGTGCCGGGCACCGTGGATCAGTATCCGAACTGGCGACGCAAGCTAAGCAAAACGCTGGAGGAGATCTTTGCGGATAAGGAAGTGAATGCACTGCTGAAGGTGGTCAGCCAGCAGCGTCAGTCAGGAAAGAAAGAGAAATAAGAAGAGCTTTAAAAATAGCGCGGCAGTCAGGCTGCCGCGCTTTATCATCAGTAGAACGAGTGTTCGCCGCGCTGATGCTCGGTAATATCGCGCACGCCTTTCAGTTCCGGGAAGGCAGCCAGCAGCTCTTTCTCAATACCGTCTTTCAGGGTCACGTCGATCATCGAACAGCCGTTACAGCCGCCGCCAAACTGCAGAATAGCGTAGCCATCGTCAGTGATCTCCATCAGCGACACGCGGCCACCGTGGCCGGCCAGCTGTGGGTTGATCTGTGCCTGCAGCAGATACTCTACGCGCTCAACCATTGGCGCATCATCCGAGACTTTACGCATCTTGGCATTCGGCGCTTTCAGCGTCAGCTGTGAACCGAGATTGTCGGTAACGAAGTCGATTTCCGCATCTTCCAGATAGGGCTTGCTCAGCTCATCAACGTAGGCAGAGAGCTTTTCGAACTTCAGTTCGGTGTCAGTCGCTTCAACCGCATCGGGCGGACAGTAAGAGACGCCACACTCGGCTGTTGGCGTACCCGGGTTAATCACGAATACGCGAATCTGGGTGCCATCTTCTTGTTTGGATAGCAGTTTAGAAAAATGTTCCTGGGCAGAGTCAGTAATTCGGATCATGTCGATTGCTCAATAGTTGACTAATTTAGTTGGTTATAATACGCCCATCAATGACGCTCTACAAGGTACGGCACAGGCACCAGACCTGCACGCTGGCCGCGCCCTGCGCAAGTAACAGACGACTGATTTCATCTACGGTACTGCCGGTCGTAATGACGTCATCCAGCAGGGCGATATGGCGTCCCTGCACCGCCATTTCAAGGCGAAAGGCACCGCGTAAGTTGGTGCGGCGCTGTCGGGCGTTGAGCTGATGCTGTAGTGCACCCCTTCGCCTGCGCGAAAGCCCTTCATGCCATTCACAGCCCAGCCAGTCCGCCAGCGGAGCGGCCAGCAGTACCGTCTGATTAAAGCCACGCTGCCAGCGTCGTCGCTGATGCAGCGGAACCGGCAGCAGCAGATCGGGACGCGGCACACTTCCGCGCCGGTAAGCATTCAGCCAGCTTAGCAAAAGCAGCCGCGCCAGCATCACCCTGAGTGCGGTTATGTGAGAAAACTTAAGCTGATTAACCCACTGGCTGAACGGGGAACAGTAGTCATTGACGCAGACCAGTGCCTGCCAGGCAGGCGGTTTAAGCTGGCAGCGGCCACAGGCGACTTTTGCTGAGCCTGCCGGTAATCCGCAGCGCGGGCAGAGCAATGGCAACGGCGGTAATCCGCGCAGGCATAAGCTGCAGATGCCGTGCCGGGCTATCCGTAACGGCATCCGGCATAGCCAACACAGGGTGGGCATTGCTAGCATAGCGACCTCCTTATCAATTTCGGGATAGTAACTGATGACGTCGCTCTACTGGCACACCTGCGGGGAAGGAAAACGCGATCTTGTGCTGCTGCACGGATGGGGACTGAACGCCGAAGTCTGGCAAAGCATTATTCCGCGACTCAGTACGCACTATCGCCTGCATCTGGTCGATCTGCCGGGTTATGGCCGCAGCGGTGATTTTGGTGCACTGACGCTGGCGCAGATGGCAGAAGAGTTACTGCCTTTGCTGCCACCGCAGGCGATTGTGGTGGGCTGGTCGCTGGGCGGACTGGTGGCAACGCAGCTTGCGCTGACAGCGCCAGAAAAGCTGGCTGCACTGATTACCGTGGCGTCGTCACCCTGTTTCACTGCCACCGGGAACTGGCCCGGCATTAAACCGGAGACGCTGCAGAACTTCCAGCAGATGCTCAGCAACGATTTCCAGCGCACGGTGGAGCGCTTTCTGGCGCTGCAGACGCTGGGCACCGAAACCGCGCGTGCTGATGCGCGACACCTGAAAGAGGTGGTGCTGTCACAACCGATGCCGGAGGTGGCGGTACTGGATGGCGGTCTGGAGATCCTGCGCCAGGTCGATCTGCGCGACGCGCTACCGCAAATCAGGCTGCCGTTCCTGCGACTCTACGGGGCGCTGGATGGGCTGGTGCCGCGCCGGATAGCCGCTGAGATTGATGAAATGTTGCCAGATTCGCCTTCGGTCGTTATCGAAAAAGCAGCGCATGCACCTTTTATTTCCCATCCTGACAACTTATGTCAGCATATTGTTAATTTTATCAGTAATTTACCGGGATAGTGCTGCTTTATATTGGCAAAATCGCTGACAGCAGCAATACTTCTCTCTGTGAGCAAGGCCGCTGCAATTTTATGTGATTAGTCACGGAAATGACTATGCCGTTCCATACTGCCTTACGCGTTTAGCGGCTGCTTACATCTCACAATGGATCATGAATGAGGGTAAACATAATGAAGGTTTTTAAATGGGTTGTGGCTTCAATGATGATGGGCGCGATTTCATTTTCTGCGATGGCAGCGAAAGAAGTCACCAAAGAAGAAGTTAAGACAATGAACCTGCAGAAGATTGGCACCGTTAACACCACGGCGGAAACCACCTCGCCAATGGATGCTAAAAAAGTGCTGTCTAAGCTTGCTGACGAGAAAGGCGGTAAATATTACCTGGTGATCGCGGGTCGCGAACACGGTAAATTCAGCGCTACCGCTGAAGTCTACAAGTAATTAACGTAGCCACATGAACTGCCAGGCATCCAGCTTAACCGGCTGGGTGCCATCAATTTTCTCTCCGCTTACCACATCCTGCAACGTATGCGCCACCGGCAGCTGCGTCATTACTGACCGTCCACTGAGATTAAACACGCACAGCAGCCCGTCGCCGCTCTCCGGCTGATGACGGCTGAGCACCAGCAGGGCGTTTTCGCTGTCAAAGATCGTCATCGGATTATCAGGATGAAACGCAGGCTGGCGACGCCGTAACTGAATCAACTGCCCAAGGCGGGTGTAGACCTGCTGACGCAGCCAGTCACCGCCTGCCAGCGCCGACTCAATCTGCTGCAAATCATACTTCTGCCGGTTAATGGCCCGGTTATGCCCGGCTGCCCGCACGCCATCATAATAGTTACGACCGCCCAGAATGCTCTGGATATAGATAGCCGGTACGCCAGGAAAGACCAGCAGAATCGCATGGGCCAGCAAAAAGCGTTTCAGTCGCGTGGCGTCATCGTCAGCTTCGCTATTTAACGCATCCAGATAGGTGACGTTGATTTCATAGGGGCTGGTGGTGCCGTCAGGATTGTTTTTATAGGAGACGAGCGCACCTTCCAGTGCCAGATCGCGCACCAGCGCCACAATCTCTACTTCAGACAAAATGCCGCGCGCTGGATTCAGCCCGATGCCATCGTGTGATGCCAGAAAGTTGAAGAAGGTGGTGTCGTTGCTGCTGAGATCCAGCGAACTGGCCCACTGCCGCAGCGCGCGCGCCGATCCGGTATGAATGGCGTGCAGGACCAGCGGCGGCAGTGAAAACTGATAGACCATCTGTGCCTCATCGTGCCCGTTGCCCAGATAACTGATGTTGTCCTGATGCGGCACGTTGGTCTCAGTGATAATCACCGTCCCAGGCGCGACATGGTCGGCAATGGCGCGAAACAGCTTCACCAGCTGATGGGTTTTTTCCAGATGAATACAGCGCGTGCCGGGCGTTTTCCACATATAGCCGACCGCATCGAGACGTACATAGTCAGCGCCACGGATCAGGTAGTCGAGCAGCACGTTAACCATGCGCAGCAACACCTCAGGATTGGCAAAGTTAAGGTCTATCTGGTCGGCGCTGAAGGTGGTCCAGATAAAGCGGGTGTCGCCATCGGCTATCTTAAACGGCGTCAGCAGCGGCGAAGTGCGCGGTCGCGTGACGGCACTGAGATCGGTGGCGGGCGGCATGCTGATAAAGAAATCGTCCCAGCCGGGATCCTGCGCCAGAAAGTGGCTAAACCAGGCGCTCTGCGACGACATGTGGTTGCAGACGAAGTCAAACATCAGCCGGGTTTCCTGATGCAGTCGCGCAATATCCTGCCAGTCGCCGCACTGCGGATCGACCTGATGGTAATCAATCACCGAAAAGCCGTCATCGGACGACCAGGGGAAAAAGGGCAGCAGGTGAACCAGCGGAAACGTGGATTGCAGATGCTGCTGATAGAAACGGGAAAAGGTGCTGAGCGTGGGTTTACCGGCTTCCCGAAACTGATCGGCGTAGGTGATCAGCACCACATCCTGTTCATCCCAGTGTGCCTTACGGGGCAGCTTAATCGTCTCGCGGGCGGTAGCGATGTCAGCCTGCAGGCGCGCAAAGGTCGCCTCCGGGAATGTGCCAGCATAAATCTTCTCAATCAGATCGGTGATCGTTTCCATTGTGAATTGGGTGCCACAGCAGGTGTTGTTTTTATGACAGGCGTCTTTTTAGCGTAGCGCGATGATGGGGATTTTCAACCGGGGGAGAGGGCGGGAAAAGGGGGCCAGATGTGGCCCCCTGAAAAGCTTAGCGTTTTTTACCGAATGCCGCGGCCAGCGCATCACCCATCGCGCTATTACCCGCTGAGGAAGTAACCGGACGTGGACGGCCTTTACCGGCGGCCGGACGTTTCTCTTCGCGCGGGGCGGTGTTTCTCGCGCCACCACGGGCATTGCCTTCGCCCGGTTGCTCATCAAGACGCATGGTCAGGGCAATACGTTTGCGCTGGAGATCGACTTCCATCACTTTCACTTTGACGATATCGCCCGCTTTCACCACCTGATGTGGATCTTCCACAAAGCGGTCTGAAAGCGACGAGATATGAACCAGGCCATCCTGATGCACGCCAATATCCACAAACGCACCGAAGTTGGTGACGTTGGTGACGGCACCTTCGAGGATCATGCCCGGCGTCAGATCGTTCAGTGTTTCCACGCCTTCTGCAAACTGCGCGGTTTTGAACTCAGGACGGGGATCGCGGCCCGGCTTCTCCAGCTCTTTCATAATGTCGGTGACGGTCGGCAAACCAAAACGTTCATCAATGAAATCGCGCGGGCTGAGATTGCGCAGGCTGCCCGCATTACCCATCAGGTCGCTCAGCGCCTGTTCGGTAGCGGCCAGAATGCGCTCGACCACCGGATAGGCTTCCGGGTGGACCGTGGAGGCGTCGAGCGGGTTATCGCCGTGGTTGATGCGCAGGAAGCCCGCACACTGTTCAAAGGCTTTTGGCCCAAGACGGCTGACTTTCAGCAACTGCTGGCGGTTCTGGAAGCGGCCATGCTCATCACGCCAGCCGACAATGTTCTGCGCCATCATGCGCGTCAGGCCTGCGACGCGGGTCAGCAGTGGCACCGAGGCGGTGTTAAGGTCAACGCCGACGGCGTTCACGCAATCCTCGACTACAGCGTCGAGTTTCTTCGCCAGCTGGCTCTGGCTGACATCATGCTGATACTGACCGACACCGATTGATTTCGGATCGATTTTCACCAGCTCGGCCAGCGGATCCTGCAGACGGCGGGCAATCGACACCGCGCCGCGCAGCGAAACATCAAGGTCCGGAAATTCCAGCGCCGCCAGTTCAGAGGCTGAGTAGACCGATGCGCCAGCTTCACTGACAATCACTTTCTGTACCGTGACCTGTGGGAACTGTTGCTGCAGATCCAGGAAGAAACGCTCGGTTTCACGTGAAGCGGTGCCGTTGCCAATTGCCACCAGCTCGACCTGATGCTTAATGCAGAGCGCGGCAACAGCGGCAGCCGCTTTGGCGGTCTGTCCGGTGTGTGGATAAACGGTATCGGTCGCCACGAGTTTACCGGTGGCATCGACCACAGCGACTTTAACGCCGGTACGCAGGCCGGGATCCAGTCCCATGGTGGCACGCATCCCAGCCGGGGCTGCCATCAGCAGGTCGTGCAGGTTGCGGGCAAAAACGTTGATCGCTTCATCTTCTGCACGCTCACGCACCGTACCCATCAGTTCGGTTTCCAGATGCAGCATTACCTTGATGCGCCACGTCCAGCTCACGACGGCTTTACGCCAGCTGTCGGCAGGGGCGTTATTCAGGCGCAGGTTCAGGTGTTCAGCAATCAGGGTTTCGCCGTGGCTTTCACGCGGTGCTTCATCAAACTGCGGATCGGCATTCAGTGAGAGTTGCAGCACACCTTCGTTGCGGCCACGCAGCATCGCCAGCGCACGATGCGACGGCACGGTGCTCAGCGCTTCGTGATGATCAAAGTAGTCACGGAACTTCGCGCCCGCTTCCTCTTTGCCTTCCACTACACGTGAGACCAGGTGGGCATTTTTCCACAGGTAGTTACGGACTTTGGCCAGCAGCGCCGCATCTTCAGCGAAACGCTCCATCAGGATGTAGCGGGCACCATCCAGCGCGGCACGGACGTCGGCGACGCCTTTATCAGCATCGACATACTGCTCAGCCAGCTGCTCAGGGGTGTGCGACGGATCCTGCCACAGAGTGTCCGCCAGGGGTTCCAGACCTGCTTCAATCGCGATCTGTCCACGCGTGCGGCGTTTCTGTTTGTAGGGCAGGTAGAGGTCTTCAAGCTCGGTTTTGCTGAGGGTGGTATTGATGGCGCGGGCGAGGTCGTCAGTCAGTTTTCCCTGATCGTCAATCGACTTCAGAATCGACTGGCGTCGCTCTTCAAGTTCACGCAGATAGCTGAGGCGGGTTTCCAGCTGGCGGAGTTGGGTATCATCCAGGCCGCCGGTTACCTCTTTACGATAGCGTGCAATAAACGGCACGGTATTCCCTTCATCTAACAGGCGAACGGCGGCGTCAACCTGCTCTGGTCGCGCCTGTAGCTCACTGGCAATTATCTGGCTCAGAACTTTCATCATCAGGACTGTCTTGCTTTCCGGGTTGAGAAATAGCCGACAGTTATACGGATTGATAATCAAAATTGCCAGAGACACGGGCGGCTTTCAGCGATAATCTGAATCGTTATTGCGGGTAGTCAATCGCGTTGACATACCACAGTGCCGGACCCACTGGCGTCTCAACGGTGGCGGCATCGCCAACCTCTTTTTTCAGCAGCGCCCGCGCCATGGGGGAGTCGATAGAGATGTAATCTTTGCGGCCAAAAATCTCATCGTAGCCCACAATGCGGAAGCGTTTGAGGTCGCCCTCATCGTTTTCAATTTCTACCCAGGCACCAAAGAAGACTTTGCCATCCTGCTGGGGTGAATAGTCAACAATACGGAGCTGTTCAAGACTTTTGGTCAGATAGCGAACGCGGCGGTCAATTTCGCGCAGCCGTTTTTTGTTGTACTGATAATCGGCATTTTCACTGCGATCGCCAAGACTGGCAGCCCAGGTGACTTTTTTCGTCACTTCCGGTCGCTCTTCACGCCATAAATAGTCGAGTTCCGCTTTCAGCTTATCGAAGCCTTCGCGGGTAATAAGTCGGGTTTTCATGCTATACCGGCCACAGAGATCTCAGGAGCGACAGTGTAAGGCAAAGAGGGCACGGCAAAAAAGAGTCGGGGAAAGGGTTTTTAAAGGCTAAAACCCACGTTGATTTCCCCGGCGGCGAAAGGGTTAATGCTGTGATGCAAAATGAAACCAGTAATCTGAAGCCAGCAGGGTGCTTAAACTTATTTTCCGGCGTGAGTCGCCGTAGTGGTCGAGGTGCCGGTGCTGTGACCGTCACCGCCGCCGCCGCCCATAGTGGCCAGCGCAACGCCCAGCAGGGCTGCGACTGCACCTACACCGATGGCGTCAGAGTTACCTTTTGCAGTGGTTGTCGCTGCTGCGCCGGCGGCTTCACCGGTTGCTGTGGCAGCATAACCTGGGCTGACGCTGCTTAATGCCAGCGCGCTCAGCAGTAAAATTGTTTTTTTCATTGTGTATTCCCCGTTGAGACATCGAATGTTGCCAGAGGAGTCTGGTTCAAAACGAGAGGGGCGAAAAGTTGGCTTTACTGATTGATTTAAAGGACTTTAATTTAAACTGGCCTTGCTGAGCGTGTTGCTGAAACTAATCCGAGATGAGCATGAGGCGTCAGGCAGGTTTACTGGAATATTATGCTGCCGCTTCGCTGTTGAGATAGATTATCTGGAGTTTATCTACAGTGATGGCTGATTATTAAGTCAAATTATCTGCTAACTCACTGAATTGATTCATCGATTAAAAACTGGCTCGCTTCTGACGCCAGCGATACAGAGAAACAGGGTCATTTTTTCAGATTTGCCGTATCAGAAGCCAGGCGGAGGTAAACATGTTAAAAAGACCCCACAATCGCCTTAATTCAAATATAAGCTCCTGTTTAATATGCTTTGTAACAATTTTGGCTAGAATATAAACCAATAATGACTGTCACTATAAGGCATCTTTTTTTAACAATGTTGGCTCAGGCAATAGCGCCTTTGGGAGTTGAAAATGCAAGAGAACTACAAAATTCTGGTCGTCGATGATGATATGCGTCTGCGTGCACTGCTTGAACGCTATCTCACCGAGCAGGGCTTTCAGGTGCGCAGTGTCGCTAATGCCGAGCAGATGGATCGTCTGTTAACCCGTGAATCCTTTCATCTGATGGTACTCGACCTGATGTTGCCGGGCGAAGATGGCCTTTCTATCTGCCGTCGTCTGCGCAGTCAGAGCAACCCGATGCCGATTATTATGGTGACCGCCAAGGGCGAAGAGGTGGACCGTATCGTGGGGCTGGAGATTGGCGCTGACGACTACATTCCCAAGCCTTTCAATCCGCGTGAGCTGCTGGCGCGTATCCGCGCGGTGCTGCGCCGTCAGGCTAATGAACTGCCAGGCGCACCGTCGCAGGAAGAGGCGATTATTGCCTTCGGTAAATTCAAACTTAACCTCGGCACCCGCGAGATGTTCCGTGAAGATGAGCCGATGCCGCTGACCAGCGGTGAGTTTGCAGTGCTGAAAGCGCTGGTAAGCCACCCGCGTGAGCCGCTGTCCCGTGACAAACTGATGAACCTGGCGCGTGGCCGTGAATACAGCGCCATGGAACGTTCGATCGATGTCCAGATCTCCCGCCTGCGTCGTATGGTGGAAGAGGATCCTGCGCATCCGCGTTATATCCAGACCGTCTGGGGGCTGGGCTACGTCTTTGTGCCGGACGGCAGTAAAGCATGAAGCGACTGCGCTTCTCGCCACGGAGTTCGTTTGCCCGCACCCTGCTGCTGATCGTTACCCTGCTGTTCGTCAGCCTGGTGACGACCTATCTGGTGGTGCTGAACTTCGCCATTCTTCCCAGTCTGCAACAGTTCAATAAGGTGCTCGCTTACGAAGTTCGTATGCTGATGACCGACCGGTTGCAGCTGGAAGATGGCACGCAGCTGGAAGTGCCCCCGGCGTTTCGCCGGGAAATCTACCGCGAACTGGGGATCTCGCTCTACACCAATGCAGCAGCAGAGGAGAGCGGATTGCGTTGGGCGCAGCATTATGAATTCCTGAGCGAGCAGATGGGGCAGCAGCTCGGCGGTCCGACCGATGTCCGGGTGGAGGTGAATAAAAACTCGCCGGTGGTCTGGCTGAAAACCTGGCTGTCGCCCGATATCTGGGTGCGGGTGCCGCTGACAGAGATTCATCAGGGCGACTTCTCACCGCTGTTCCGCTATACCCTGGCGATCATGCTGCTGGCGATAGGCGGAGCCTGGCTCTTTATCCGCATCCAGAACCGGCCCCTGGTGGATCTGGAGCACGCCGCTTTGCAGGTCGGACGCGGGATTATTCCGCCGCCGCTGCGTGAGTATGGCGCGTCAGAAGTGCGATCGGTGACCCGTGCCTTTAATCAGATGGCGGCCGGGGTGAAGCAGCTGGCGGATGACCGTACGCTGTTAATGGCGGGCGTCAGCCACGATCTGCGTACGCCGCTGACCCGCATTCGTCTCGCCACCGAGATGATGAGTGAGCAGGATGGCTATCTGGCCGAATCGATTAATAAAGATATCGAAGAGTGCAACGCCATCATTGAACAGTTCATTGACTACCTGCGTACCGGTCAGGAGATGCAGACCGAGCGCGCAGATCTTAACAGCGTGCTGGGCGAAGTCGTGGCAGCTGAAAGCGGCTATGAGCGTGAAATCGAAAATGCGGTGATGCCGGAAGAGTTAATGCTGGATATCAATCCGCTGTCGATTAAGCGCGCACTGGCTAACCTGGTAGTCAACGCCGCGCGATACGGCAATGGCTGGATAAAAGTCAGTAGCGGACGGGAACTGCATCGTGCCTGGTTCCAGGTAGAAGATGACGGTCCTGGTATCAAGCCGGATCAGCTGGCGCATCTGTTCCAGCCTTTTGTGCGGGGCGACAGCGCCCGCAGCACCAGCGGGACCGGTCTGGGTCTGGCGATTGTGCAGCGTATCATTGATGCCCATCAGGGCTCGCTGGAGATTGGCGAGAGCGAACGCGGCGGGTTACGTATTCGTGCCTGGTTGCCGTTAGTGGAAACGATGGCGCTGAGCCACAATAACAGCAGCAATAGCGTGTCTGGCTGATAAAAAGCGGCGCGGCAGTATCACTGCCGCGCCGGTTCTTTTAGCGTTGCGGGCCAGCTTTCACCAGCGCAGCACCTGCGGCGTTATCCGTATACTTATCGAAGTTATCAATAAAGCGCTGTGCCAGACCTTCGGCGGCAGCGGTCCACTTCTCTTCGCTCTCCCAGCTACGACGCGGATCGAGCGTGTCACTGTCCAGCTCGCCCAGCGCAACCGGCATCTGCAGATTAAAGATTGGCAGCGTTTCTGTCGGTGCATCATCCAGCTCACCCGCCAGGATCGCATTGATAATGGCGCGGGTATTCTTCAGTGAGATGCGTTTGCCACTGCCGTTCCAGCCGGTATTCACCAGGTAAGCCTGTGCACCGGACGCCTCCATCCGCTTCACCAGCACTTCAGCGTATTGCGTCGGATGCAGCGTCAGGAATGCCGCGCCAAAACAGGCGGAGAAGGTCGGGGTCGGCTCAGTGACGCCACGCTCGGTACCCGCCAGTTTGGCGGTGAAGCCTGACAGGAAATGATACTGCGTTTGTTCCGGTGTCAGACGTGATACCGGTGGCAGCACGCCAAACGCATCGGCGGTCAGGAAAATCACTTTCTTCGCGTGGCCCGCTTTTGAGACCGGCTGCACGATATTGTCGATGTGATTAATCGGATAGGAGACGCGGGTGTTCTCTGTTTTGCTGCCGTCGGCGTAATCAACGCTGCCATCTTTGCGCACCACCACGTTTTCCAGCAATGCATTGCGGCGAATGGCGCGGTAGATCTCCGGCTCAGCCTGCTCAGAAAGGTTGATGGTTTTGGCGTAGCAACCGCCCTCAAAGTTAAACACGCCATCATCGTCCCAGCCGTGCTCATCATCGCCGATCAACTGGCGGTCAGGATCGGTGGAGAGTGTGGTTTTGCCGGTGCCGGAGAGACCAAAGAAGACCGCCACATCACCCGCTTTACCGACGTTAGCTGAACAGTGCATTGAAGCAATGCCTTTCAGCGGCAGCAGGTAGTTCATGATGGCGAACAGACCTTTCTTCATCTCGCCGCCGTACCAGGTGCCGCCAATCAGCTGCATGCGTTCCGTCAGATTGAAGGCAACAAAGTTCTCCGAGTGCAGACCCTGCGCCTGCCAGTCCGGATTGGTGCATTTGGCTCCGTTCATCACCACAAAGTCAGGCGTGAAGTCGGCCAGCTCAGCGTCTGTAGGCTGGATGAACATGTTTTTCACGAAGTGCGCCTGCCAGGCAACTTCAGTGACGAAACGTACGCTCAGACGTGAATCGGCATTGGCACCACAGAACGCATCCACCACAAACAGACGCTTGCCGGAAAGCTGGCGGGTAACGCAGCTTTTCAGCGCGTTCCAGGTCTCCTGCGACAGGGGCTGATTGTCGTTTTTACCGGTACCCTGATCGTTCCACCACAGGGTATCGCGCGTAGTGTCGTCACGCACAATGTACTTATCCTTTGGCGATCGCCCGGTGAAAATCCCGGTGTCTACTGCAATCGCACCGCTCTGCGTCAGGGTGCCACGTGCAAAACCTTCGAGGTCCGGGCGCGTCTCTTCCTGAAAGAGCGTGTCGTAATCAGGGTTGTAAACCACTTCCGTGGTATCCACGATGCCCAAAGCGGCAAGGTCTTGCGAGGTCAGGCCGTTAACGCGCATTTTACTGCTCCTTAAATCGGTGTCTGTTCTGCAAAGCAGAGATAGGTTGGGATCGTGCCACCGGCTGTTGCATCGGGTGCGGTGAATCACTGACGGTTTACTGCGCGTCGTTACGACAGCCTGCAAAGATAACCGGGCTATTCAGGGCATCTGCCCCAGGCGTCCGGGCGTTTGCACGATCGCGCGCAGTTTACTCTTCTGCGAAGAGGGAAAAAGGGCAGTGATCTAAAAATGCGACTCAGGGCGCGTTAAGGCTATGTTTCGAACGTTTAAAAGATGTTATGAAAGTAAAAAAAGATAATTTGTCTGAAAAATTATGGGGATAGGCAGGGGCAGGGAAAAGGGGCGGCAGACGCCGCCCGATGAATCAGTGCAGACGGTCGTTATTTTCATGGGAGTGGCTGCGGATGCCCGCAATGTCTACTGCGTCAAACACGTAGTTTGAGCCGCAATAATCACAGTGCATGTCGATTTTGCCATCTTCCGCGATGATCTCATCCACTTCTTCCTGCGGCAGCGTGGTCAGCACTTCGCCACAGCGTTCACGCGAGCAGGTGCACTTGTAGATCACCGGCTGCGGATCGTAAAGGGTGACCTCTTCCTGATGGTAAAGACGCCAGAGCGCTTCATTCGCAGGGAGATCGATCAGCTCTTCCGTTTTAATGGTTTCGGTCAGTGTTGCCAGGTGCTCGAAGACCTCTTTCTCTGTATCCTGCGCAGGCAGTACCTGCAACAGAATACCGGCAGCGCCTTTGTCGCTGGTGCGGATAAACAGGCGCGTGGGCAACTGCTCTGAGCGCATGAAGTAATCTTCCAGGCACGCTGCCAGGGTGTCACCTTCCAGCCCGACCACGCCCTGATAACGCTCACCCTTTTCAGGGGAGATGGTGATCACCAGATAGCCATTGCCGACCATGCTTTTCAGGGTGCTGTCGTCCGGGATGTCGCCTTTGATACGTGCAACGCCGCGCAGTTCCTGATTATTGTTACCGTTGATCACCGCCAGCGACAGCGGGCCGTCACCCTGCAACTGCACGGTGATTTCGCCATCGAACTTCAGCGTGGCGGTCAGCAGGCTGGTGGCGACCAGCATCTCACCCAGCAGCGTTTTAACCGGTGCCGGATAGTCGTGGTTCTTCACGGTTTCACGCCAGGTGTCAGAGACGTTCACCAGCTCGCCGCGCACGGCGGCATTTTCAAACAGATAACGGTGCAGTTGATCCTGGACTGACATAGTTTTTCTCTCACTGGAACGGGGCGATGGTGCGTCAGCGAAGACGGCGTTATTCATCGCCCGATAATTTAAACTTCATCAAATCGCGACGCTCTTTTTTATCAGGTCGCCGATCGGGATGGGGCATAGTCAGCGCATTCATCTTGCGCGCCTGCGCCATTTTTTCGCGTTTTTCAATGCTGGCATCGGTTTCGCGATAGAGCTGCTGGGCCTCGCTGGCGGGACGCCGCTGCGCGGTGATGCCAGCCACTACCACGGTGCGTTCATCATTGCCCTGACGCAGTGTCAGTTCCGCATTCAGCTCTACCACTTTGCCCGGTTTGCTGCGCTGGCCGTTGTAATGCACCTTGCCGCCTTCAATCATCTCCCGCGCCATCGCCCGGGTTTTGTAGAAGCGCGCCGCCCACAGCCACTTGTCGAGACGGACCTCTTCGCTGCTTTTCTCTTTCATTGCTGCTCCTGACTCAGATCAGCGTCCGGTAATCGTCCGTGGCGCGGTGACGCTGAAAGATTTGCTCAGGACGACCCGAATCGGGATTCTTCACGCCTAAGCACTCACCGATGCCCCATCGCTTCGCCGTATCCAGAATCACTTCGCTGTCATCGATAAACAGTGCGCGCGGCGCAGAAAAGCCGGTGTGCTGTTGTACCGCCTGCCATAAACGCGGGTCTTCTTTCGGATACCCAAAGGTATGGGTGGAAAGTAATAAATCAAGGTGCGGCGCTAAACCTGTCTGCGCCAGTTTGACGTCCAGATTGAAAGGATGCGCGTTGGTCAACAGAATCGTGGACTTTCCGGCGCGACGCAGGGCCTGCAAAAAAGGCAGCGTATCGTCACGCAGCCGAATCCGGCTGCGCATCCCCCAGGTCATGGCACGGATGTCCATCGACAGCGCCTCTGCCCAGTAATCCAGACAATACCAGTTTAGCGTATGGGCGACGGCCTGATACTTTTCCGTGATGATCGCGTCGGCTGCTGCACGGGTGATGTCGCGTTGCTGGCTGAGCTGTTCAGGGACGTGCTCCAGCCAGAAGTGGCGATCGAATGCCAGATCCAGCAGCGTGCCATCCATGTCGAGCAGCACGGTATCAATCTCAGACCAGTTGAGCATTGTAGTGTCAGACCCTGTAAAAAACCGGGCGACAGGGTAGCACAGAAGGGCAGGGCTCAGAATATCGAGCGCACGCTCTGCAAAGTGCTGAGGTTATGGTTGAAACACTTGTCATAGTATTGCTGGATATCAATCATGCGCTGGCGATTACGGTGCATGCGGCGCAGCGCCAGCAGCCCGTTGATCACGCCGCAGGTCAGCAGCACCAGCAGCAGCAATACGGTACCGAGATAGCGCCACTGCGCCATAGCATCCGGTTCATTGTGCAGCATGATGTGACGTGTGCCGTTGGCATCGGTAGAAATGCCAGTAATGATGCCGCTGGCGCTGAACGGCGTATGCAGCAGCATGGCAGAAATACGTTGCAGCTCGCGCCATTGAGACGGTGGGTCAAGATCAAACAGTGACACGGTGGGCTGTGGCTGATTCACCAGCTGGCGACCCTCGTCGCTGACGATCAGGAATCCCCCTGGCGGTGGACTGTTGAGATTTTCTGCCGCACGACGGGTTTCGCGGAAAAAGAAGGTCGAGGTGGCGGTATTGACCAGATTTTCCAGCGCTTCCGCGCTCACCGGCCGCAGCAGCACATTCATGCCGTTTAGCTGACCGGAATCTGCCCGGCGCATCAGCGCTTCCCAGTCTTTGGCATTGCCCAGGTTTACCAGCGCATTTTTCAGGCGCATACAGTCCTGCGGCTGATTGCAGAGATCCTGCGTTTTCATCACCAGATCGGAAAAATCATCCAGCAGGATCATGCCTGATTTCTGAATCGCGGATGCCAGTTGGGGATTGAGTTTGGGATCGGTATTGGTTTCCGGATGCAGCTGTTTTGTGGTGGTCTCCAGCAGCGCGGCGGCTTTATCGATGATGTCCGATTGTGGCTGTGGCAAGGGCGTGGCGTTATTCCAGTAGACCGCTGAGCAGTCAAACGGCATATAGGCGTAACTGCGGTTGCTCTGGTAGTTGTCCGGCACGGAACACATGCCGGTGCCACTCACTGTGAGGTTATCGCCAATATTCAGCGGCACGCTGCTGAGCTTATCGACGCTGTTGACCTCCAGACTGTCGGTGCCTCTGGCCCAGGCCAGACTGAGCTTAATCGGCATACCAAGCGGGATCCAGGTAACCAGCATGGTCAGCACCATCAGTGAACCACAGGCCAGCACCACGTTTTTCCGCCAGCGCTGGATAGGGAAGTTTTTGACCTCATCCTGCAGCGACAGGAAACGTCCCTGACGCACTACCTGGCGGTTGAGGTAGATTTCAACATCCGTCACCTGACCGAGATCGTGTGCCACATAGGGCTGCCAGTGCGGGGGATAGGCCAGGTCAATAATCCCCAGCGTAATGTTGCTCTGCTCCTGGTTTGATTCGCTGAACAGGCCCCAGCGCTTTGGCGCGCCGCGCAGGCAGTGGATATCACGCAGTCCACGCTCACCGGGAACGCGATAGAGCAGCCACAGACTGGCCGCGATCGCTACTGCGCCCGTCAGCACCAGCCAGATCATCAGTGTGGTGGGCACTAACAGGCTGAAGAAAAAGAGTAAGAAGGCAAGGGAGATCATCACCGCTTCACGCGTGCCGTCTGGCCGCGACAGCCGATACTCTTCCGCTGTCTCTTTGCGCACCTGCAGCAGTTCAACGTTTTCCGTTTCTGCTTTGCGGATAGAGGCGTTGGTCGACACCGGGCGCATCAGTGTTGGCAGCGATTGCTGGTCGACGGCGTAATCCACCAGAGAGTGACCATTCAGTGAGATCACCAGTGGAATAGATTGGGTGCGGATTAACTCAACGTAGTTTTCGTCGGTAATGTACTGTTCCCACAGCGGCGGCAGATGAACTTCAACTTCATCCAGATAGTAGCGCCATTTATGGGGATCGTCAGTTGAGAGGCCATAGCGGGTAATGGCGCGGGTAACCGGATAGACATTGTTGCTCTGCGCCGTGAGTGTCAGACGTTCAGGCGCGCTGCGCTTATCGGTAGTCAGCGTGGTACGGGGCTGCTTTTCCAGCGCGGCGACATATTTATCGACCGCCTCACGCTCCTGGGCAGAAAGTTTGCGGCAGGGCGGACTGATGAATGGCAGCGGTTTCGCCAACGGCGGGCGATGCCGCATAGCGTACCAGAACCCAATACCTGCCAGGATTGAACAGGTCAGCACTATGGCCAGGATCATAAAGATTGTGCTCATGCTCTGCTCAATTCAGCCAAAATGCTGCCTTCACTTTAAACTTTCGCCTCCGGTTATGCTCACTATAAAAGAGGCATTCCGGAAGATTATATAACCCTGAGGAGTCAGGCACCCGATGAAATAGTGCCAACGTATATCTGACTGGCATTTGTTAAACCCTGCCTTGTCCGAATGGTAACTGGCACAGACTGGATTAAATATCGGTATTATCTGAAACTTATCGCAGCATATTGACTAATGCAAATTTAGTCTTAACTGATAACCAAAGGCTGTTATTCAATCGCTATAGTCTGTGCAACGATAACGGCACTGTGTGACTGTCGCACAATTGCCTGTGGTTAGGTATGCTAATTCGCTCAAGATAGCCGGCGCAGAATAATTTGAGGCTGATATGAAAACTCCAAAAAAACCTGACATCCTCAATATCACCGCCGTGGCACGTTCACGGTTATTCACTATTGAGTCGGTCGATCTGGCTTTCAGCAATGGGGCGCATCGCGTTTATGAGCGGATGAAGCCCTCTGAGCGTGAAGCGGTGATGATTGTGCCGATTATCGATGACCATCTGATCCTGATTCAGGAATATGCCGTCGGACTGGAAACCTACGAGCTGGGTTTTCCTAAAGGGCTGATCGATGCAGGTGAAACCGTGAATGAAGCGGCGGTGCGTGAACTCAAAGAAGAGGTGGGTTTTGGTGCCGAACAGCTCACCACGCTGGGCAAGCTCACCATGGCCCCCTCCTATTTTTCCAGCAAGATGAATATTGTGATAGCGGAAGGTCTCTACGCTGAAAAGCTGGAAGGCGATGAGCCGGAGCCGCTGATTGTCCACCGCTGGCCGCTAAGCGATATGCTGTCGCTGCTGGACGAACCCGACTTCCGCGAGGCACGCAATGTCAGTGCGCTGTTTATGGCACGCGAATGGCTGGTGAAACAGGGGCGGCTGAATTACTGAAGCCTAACGGCTGAGAAAAGAAACGCGCCTGCTACAGGCGCGTTTTTGCTTTATTCAGCAGTAACTTTTTCCTGTAAGGACGATGATCGCTTTAAGAGTGGCGCGGTCAGCAGGTAAATGACACACGCGACAAGCATTGAATTAAGCACCGGTACGCCGCGCTCAACCAGCAGACCCGTGGCTGCACCTGCGACGCTGGCGATCAGCGCGGGCCAGCCAATAAGCTGGGAGGTTGCCGGTAAGGCTTCGCTGGTACGACTGAGCGCCAGCGTCTGTCGTTCAGTTTTCAGTACGTAGTAGTCAACGATCATTACGCCCAGTATCGGTGGGAAGATGACGCCCAGCAGTTCCAGAAAATCGACAAAGCGATCGAGAATCCCGAAAACTGAACAGAGTGTACCGAGCATTCCCAGCAGCAGCGTAATCATCTGATAACGTGGTTTATAGCCGGTCACGCCTTCAATCGCGTTAGCGATGCCCAGCGTGGATGAATAGAGATTCAGGTCATTAATGCGCAGGGTCGAAAAAACGACAGCCAGCAAACCCAGTGAGCTGGTGGTTTGCGTAATAATCGCGATGATATCTGAGGTCTGCAATTCTCTGGCAATAAGAATAGCTACGCCATTGACCCCATATTCGCCCGCCATAATGGTCAGCAGCGTGATGGCAAACACATCTTTGCCGTTACGTGAGAAGCGCGTCAGGTCAGGCGTCATCAGGCTGGCAAGAATTGCGCCGCCAATCACCATGGTCATCGCGGCGCTTACAGTAATGGCCTGGCTGGCGATAACCGGCGGTATGTTCTGGCCAGACTGGCCGTGGAATGCGTGCCAGAAAATCCAGCCGACCAGCGCGATGAAAAGCGGAACCGCAATGCGTGCGGTAAAGCGCAGCGCCTTAAAGCCAAAGGTAACCAGTAACGTCAACACGGTACCTGAGAGTGCGGCCGACTCTGCAAAGCTGAGTTTGCCGTTCAGGGCATAGCTCAGCGAGCGGGCAAATACCGCATTCTGAATGCCGAACCAGCCCAGCAGGCTGATTGCAACCAGCATGCCTATCAGCACTGAGCCGTGGCGGCCAAAACCACACCAGCGCGCCAGCAAGCTCCCCGGCAGTCCCTCACGCATTCCTGCATAGCCGAGCGCAAAAGTCAGCACGCCAAACAGCAGGCTGGCCAGCGTGATTGCGGTAAACGCCTCTGCCAGCGTCATGCTGTTGCCCAGAACCGCGCCGAGCATAAACTGATCCAGCGCAGTCAGCATACCCATATGCACAATAGCCACGCTCAGCAGTGAGAGTCTTCTATTTGCCGGGACAGGGCTCAGTGGATAATCATCAAATTTACTCACGACATGGTTTCCTTACCGTTTATATATAAATAACGCCTGTGCTGAGAAACCGCTCTGGCAGATAATTCTCCAGTGACTCCGCACGGCAGTAGCCTTCAAATTGTTGTAGCGAATGCACACCTGCTTTTTGATACAGCGTGGTGATGCGATTACTGACAGTTTTTACGCTGAGGTTGTAAATGCGGGCGATCTCTTTAACATTGAATCGTCTTAGCAGCAAAAAGATGACATCCAGTTCGGCTGGCGTAAAAAGTGGATGCTCAAGCTGCGTCGTCATTACAGACACTTTCTTTGAATCAATAAAGCTCAGCGTGCTAAAGTTATCTACCGGGCGTGCATTCCAGATGTAGCCGAGTAACTGCTTTCGGTTACCGAAAATAGGATATTTATCGCTAATAAATGGCATGAGGTAATTCTTGCCATACCAGTAGTGGGTTTCGATAACCGTCACACAGTCTCTTCGCACTTTTACTCGTTGATCGTGTTCAAGGAATTGATCAGCGCAATCATTCCAGCGCGTAGGGAATTCGCTATCGCTTTTACCCTCTAATAAAAAATTCGCGGGTGTACCCGTATATAACCTGGCTGCTTTATTCATATAGAGATGCCGGGATGTTGCATCTTTAAGACCCCAGGGGGTAGGTAATAGATTCACTGTTGCGACGAATGCATCAATAAACTGATCGATATTACGATATGGGCTGTCCATAGCGCCTCGCTCAAAATATTAAGATTATAATCTTTTAGCCAGATAATAACGTGCGTAGCGCTGAGCATAGCCTTCCTGTTCACCATAAACGCGATAACCCAGCTTTTCGTAGAAACCACGCGCCTGAAAACTTAGCGTATCAACTACTGACATATGGCAGCCTCGATTACGCGCTTCATCTTCTGCAGCCTGCATCAATTGACGACCTGTGCCAAGCCGTCGCCAGGCATCATCTATCCAGAGGTAATGAATATCCAGTGTGCCGCACCAGGTATGGGCTAGCAGCCCACCCTGGATATTTTGCTGATCGTCATACAGGATAACATTCAGCGTTTTCATATTGATCTCGGTAAAGCGTTCATTATGCTGCCAAAGCCGCTGAATAATATACTCTTCAGTCTTAGCGTCTTCAGTGTGGCCTATTTTAATTTCCATATATAAATGCATCCATAAATGATTCAATTAATGTGAGGGCAAGATCATCGCTGGGTTTCATTCTTATCACGAGAATATACAATGCGCAAGAGTCAATATTGCTCATGTTAACTAATGTCTTTACTATTAAACTGACTTCAGTTTTGAGTTAACACACTATTGAGTTTTTTGCTGGCATCAGGGAAAGCCAATGTGGCGATGTTTATAATAATGATAGTCTTATCTTTTTTGGCTCGAATTCTGGAGCCTTTTGTCAGATTTTCACCTTATTAGTATAAGGGTTAATTAAAATCGGTCACCTGGTGACCGGTTTTTTTTGCCTTTAACAGCACTATTATTCGCACCCCTTGCATTTTTTATAATCACCTGTTTTCTCTGAAGAAAGTAGAGTAATAGGTGTACGTTAACAGGGTGTAATTTTGACGCAGAGAATGAATAGCGTAGTAGCCTAAATATTAACAGGGAGTATGGCTGATAGTTCGGAGCGGGAGATGAACATTCCCTGCAGAAACGTAGCATTAAAGTAAAATCTGTCTGAATAAAAAAGGCTGGTCACGTTAAGCGACCAGCCTCAGGGCATTTCATACTACAGATATCACATCAGAACAGCTCGTGGCTCTCGCCGTTATCCATAATCGTCGTACCCACATCATGCACCGAATATTCGGTTGGCTGGGTACCATTGATGAAGTACTCCTGACGGGTGTTGCCACCGCCATTGGCCAGCTTGCCGGTGCTGCGATCAATAGTCACTGTGACCACGCCATCCGGCGGGGTTAATGGCTGTACCGGTACACCGTCCAGCGCGCTCTTCATGTACTCATCCCATGCCGGTTGTGCACTCTTCGCACCGCCTTCATAGCCCGAAATCTGATCGGGAATGGCACCGGAGAGCGTGCTGCGGCCCAGATTGCGGCGCGCATCATCAAAACCGATCCAGACTGAAGTCACTACGCCAGGGCCGTAACCTGAGAACCAGGCGTCTTTCGAGCTGTTGGTGGTACCGGTTTTACCGCCGATATCATTACGCTTGAGGTCACGCCCGGCACGCCAGCCGGTTCCCATCCAGCCTGGTTCACCAAAGATATTACTGTTCAGCGCGCTCTTAATCAGGAAGGTGAGTGGGGTATTGATCACGTGCGGCGCATATTGCTGCTCACCCTGCTGTGCCTGCGCCGGAACCTGCTCCAGTTCAGGCTGAGGAACCGCCTGATTCTGATTGTTATTTGAGGCGGCAACGTTCTCGACGCTCTCTTCATTTAATGCCAGCGCTTTTTTGGTCTCACCGTAGATGACCGGCAGATTGCACTGTGGACAGGCGATCTTCGGTTTCTCTTCAAATACGGTGCCGCCCTGTTCGTTCTCAATTTTAGTAATGAAATAGGGATCGATCAGGAAGCCGCCATTTGCCATCACGGAGTAGCCGCGAACCACCTGTAACGGTGTGAATGAGGCCGCACCCAATGCCAGCGACTCGGTGTGCACAATATTCTGAGCCGGGAAACCAAAGCGCTGCAGATACTCTGCGGCGTAGTCCACGCCCATCGCACGCATCGCACGTACCATGACGACGTTTTTCGACTGGCCGAGTCCCTGACGCAGACGAATCGGGCCATCATACGTCGGCGGGGAGTTCTTCGGACGCCAGTCAGCACCCGCACCCGCATCCCAGCGGGAAATCGGCACATCGTTAAGGATGGAAGCGAGCGTCAGGCCGCGATCCATGGCAGCGGTATAGAGGAAAGGTTTGATGTTAGAACCGACCTGGCGCAGCGCCTGGGTCGCACGGTTAAACATGCTCTGGTTAAAGGCGAAACCGCCCACCAGCGCGCGCACCGCACCATCATTTGGATCCAGTGAGACCAGCGCCGAGTTCACATCCGGCACCTGGCCCAGCCACCAGTCGTCACCCACTTTACGCACCCAGATCTGCTGGCCAGCCTGCAGGACCTGCGTCACGCTTTTCGGCGTCGGGCCCTGCACGGTGTCAGACTTATAAGGACGTGCCCAGCGCACACCCGCCAGTGCCAGCGACACATTGCTGCCATCTTTCAGCATCACGGTCGCTTCATCACTGCGTGCTTCTGTGACCACGGCCGGATGCAACGGTCCATAGACCGGCAGCGGCTTCAGCGCCTTCTCAATCTTTGTCTGATCCCAGGCAGGTTCACCCACTTTCCACAGGACGCTGGTCGGGCCGCGATAGCCATGACGCATATCGTAAGCCATGACGTTATTGCGCACCGAGGTCTGAGCGGCTTCCTGCAGACGGCGGGTAACAGTGGTGTAGACCTTGTAACCGTCGGTATAGGCATCGTCGCCGTAGCGTTTCACCATCTCCTGACGCACCATCTCGCTGAGATAGGGGGCAGAGAAGGCAATTTCCGGACCGTGATACTTCGCCACCAGCGGCGTATTACGTGCCTCGTCATACTGCTGCTGCGTGATGTAATGCTGATCCAGCATACGCGCCAGCACCACATTGCGGCGCGACAGGGCGCGGCTCGGTGAATAAAGCGGGTTAAACGTGGACGGCGCTTTTGGCAGACCGGCAATCATCGCCATCTCACTCAGCGACAGCTGGTCAACCGGCTTACCAAAATAGACCTGAGAAGCTGCGCCGATGCCATAAGCACGGTAGCCGAGGTAGATCTTATTCAGGTAAAGCTCAAGAATTTCATCTTTGTTCAGCAACTGCTCAATGCGGATCGCCAGGAACGCTTCCTTTATTTTACGCATCAGAGTGCGTTCCGGACTCAGGAAAAAGTTACGGGCCAGCTGCTGAGTGATGGTACTGGCACCCTGTGAGGCGTGACCGGAAACCAGCGCAATGCTGGCCGCACGGAAAATACCCACCGGGTCAACACCATGGTGCTCATAGAAACGGCTGTCTTCGGTCGCAATAAACGCTTTCACCATCACAGGTGGCACTTGCTGCAGAGTCAAAGGGATACGGCGCATTTCGCCATACTGGGCGATTAAATCGCCATCGGCACTGTAAACCTGCATCGGGGTTTGCAGACGCACATCTTTCAGCGTGTTTACGTCGGGCAGCTGCGGCTCTATGTATTTGTATAAACCATAAATCGAGCCAGCTCCCAACAGGATGCAACACACTGCAAGGATCAATAAATACTTTACGAACTTCACCTGGAATTTCCCATCTCTTGTCGTTTGAGCAGTTTATAAACAACCGCGCGGTAGTATAAAGGCAAGCCAGACGCTTTGATATGTCCATCTTTCCCGAACGATAAGGAGATCGCGCGCATGGCTTTTCATACCTGGCAAATTGGGCTGGATATTCAGAATAGGCAGATTTGTGCCCTGGCCCTCCAGCCGCATCGTGATGGCTGGCAGCTACGCCACTGGTGGCAGCAGCGGCTGCCGCAAGATACGTTAAGAAACGGCGTGCTGCAATGTTCGCCTGAATTAGTGGCAGCCTTAACAGCCTGGCGTCAGCGGTTGCCGCGTCGTTACTCGCTGCGGGTCGCGCTGCCCACCCGGCTGGTACTGCAGCGTCAGCTCTCCCTGCCCGCACAGTCGCTCAATGAGCCTGCGCTGGGGCACTACGTGCAGGCGGCCGCACGTCGTCTCTTTCCGCTGGAGCCTGCTGCGCTGGCGCTGGATTATCGGGCCGATGCACAGAGCGGTCAGCTCTGCGTCACGGCGGCCCGGCTGGAGATTATAGACCAGTGGGCAGCGCCACTGCTGCAGGCGGGTTTAAAGCCGCAGGTGTTTGAACTGACTACCGAAGCGCTCAGGCGGTTAGCCCACCAGGCCGCGCTGCAGGAGGGTGAGGTACTGGTGCTGCAGCAGGATAACCGCTGGCTCTGGAGCGATGTGCATACCGCGGCTGAGAACGGCGAAGCCACTTCGCTTGCGGCACTGCAGCAGCAGTCTTTCCCCGATGCCCGTTCTGTCGCCTGGTGCTCAGCCGATAATTCTGCGCTGCCCGCTGACGCCCGCGCGTTTTCCCCCTTTGATCTGTTCCGTTATAAACAGCCGCCGTTACCGGAAAGTCCGGGTGCCTTTGCGCTGGCGGCCGGGCTGGCGCTACGCGATGGAGATAAATGATGGTCGCCGTGAATCTGCTGCCGTGGCGGCAGCGCCGTCAGCAACAGCAGCGGCGACAGAGCCTTATCGTGCTGTCACTGATGCTGGGTGCTGTTCTGGTGGGAGTCATGCAGCAAAGCTGGCGCATCTGTCAGGCGCGTAAGCAGGTGGCGCAGACGAGCAGGGAGCAGCAGCAGGTACTGCAAAACCTGGACGCACAACTGGCGCAGCAGAAAACGTTACTGTCGCAGCTCACGGTAGTGCAAAAACAGCAGGCGAAGCAGCGTCAGCAATCTGTGCAAC
Source organism: Pantoea sp. F_5 (assembly GCF_008631595.1). Classification (NCBI taxonomy): domain Bacteria; kingdom Pseudomonadati; phylum Pseudomonadota; class Gammaproteobacteria; order Enterobacterales; family Erwiniaceae; genus Pantoea; species Pantoea sp. F_5. The sequence continues at coordinate 43,458 of NZ_VWUO01000006.1, read as the reverse complement.
TGGCCGCATGGCATCAGTTCTGGATCGATTTACCCGCGTTACTGCCTGACACCGCCTGGCTGACCCGGCTGGAGAAGCGCGACAATCGTCTCACGCTGGAGGGGCTGGCGCAGGATATGGCGGCGGTCCGGCATTTCCGTGAGCAGTTAACCACCATCGCCCTGTTTGGCCAGGTGAGGCAGGGCAGCGTTAAGCGTCAGGCTGATAGTCATTATCGCTTTTCATTGCGGGCAGAGGTGCAGGAGGTGGCTAATGAATGAGTGGTGGGATCGCTGGTGGCAGATGGCTGCACGTCCGCGTTACGGCTTGCTCGCCGCCCTCTCATCCGGCCTGTTACTGATCTTGTGGGCTTTCTGGTTGCGGCCACAGCAGCAGGCACTGATCGCTGAACAGCAGAAACTGTTGCAGTTAAACCGTACTTTGCAGCAACGCCAGCAGCAGTGGGGTCAGAACCCGGATATTGCGCAGTTGCAAGGGCAGCTGCAGTCGATGCAGATTGCCAGGCCTGCACCGGGCGCATCGGGCCGGGCAGTGGAAGCGATGCTGGCGACACGACGTTATCAGCTGGAAGAGTGGCAGCCGGATTCTCCTTCACGCACGCTGACCCTGCATCTGCAGTGGCCGGCGTTTCAGTCACTTTTTGCCGAGCTTGCCGATGCTTCCCTGGCGTTTCCGGTGCATTTTCAGCTGCTGGCGCAGCCGCAGCATCTGGTGGCTCAACTCTGGCTGGAGCCTGACGATGCGCCTTAGCCTGCTGATTTTACTGCTGTGCTGTGGCGGTGTGCTGGCGCGTGATCCGTTCCGGCCTGTTGCCGATGCAGCTTGTGAGGCGCTCATGGAACCGCTTACCGGCTGGCGTCTGCAGGGGATCATTGGCCGTGAGACGCATTTTCATGCCTGGCTGCTGAACCCGAAGGGAGAGAGCATCGCGGTCCGCACAGGTAAACCGTTTCCCCTGTCGCCCTGGCAACTCGCTGATATGACCCGCCGCAGTCTCTCCTTAGCGGTACCGAATAGCTGCACAGCACAACAGACTTCGTTTTACTTAAAAGGACGTTCGCATGAAAAGGATAGCCACTCTGCTGCTCATAAGCTGCCTGCTGCCGGTCTACGCCGCTGATGACGAGCCTCTCAGCCTGACATTTGATAACGCGCCGGTAGCGCGCATTTTGCAGGCGCTGGCTGACTATCAGCAGATTAACCTGATGATTGCACCAGAAGTTGAAGGGGCGTTATCGCTGCGGCTTGATAACCTGCCGTGGCATCAGGCGCTGGATCTGGTGGCGCGCATGGCCAAGCTGACGCTGATAGAACAGGATAATGTCCTGCTGGTCTATCCTGAAAGCTGGCAACAGGAACAGCAGAAGACGCGACAGGCTGAGCAGCAGGCCCGATTGCAGCGTGAGCCTTTGCAACAGCGCGCCGTGATATTGCGTTACGCCAGTGCCAGCGAGGTGCATGCCAGTCTGGTGAGTGAACGGCAGTCGCTGATGAGTGAGCGCGGTAGCGTAACGGTCGACAAACGCACCAACGCCCTGTTACTGCGCGATACGGCGGCAGCGTTGAAAGAGACGGAACGCTGGATACGGGCGCTGGACCTGCCACTGGAGCAGATCGAGCTATCGGCGCATATCGTCACAATCAGCGAAGAGCATCTGCAGGAGCTGGGTGTGAAGTGGGGATTGCAGGCCGGTGACGCCGCCGTGACTGACATCCTGCATCATCCACGGCTGGATATTCCGCTGGCGGTCAGTTCGCCCGGCATCAGCATGGGTATGGCGCTGGCGCGCATCGGCGGCCAACTTCTGGATCTGGAATTAAGTGCGCTGGAGCAGGAAAACCAGATTGAAATCATCGCCAGTCCACGCCTCTTTACCTCACATCAGCAGACCGCGTCGATTAAGCAGGGTACGGAGATACCTTATGAAGTGTCGGCGGGAAACAGTGGAGCTACCAGTATTGAGTTCAAAGAAGCGGTGCTGGGCATGGAGGTAACACCGACGATTTCCGGGAATGGCCGCATCCAGCTGAAGATCCATCTCAGTCAGAACATGCCGGGTCGCAGCATCAGAACCGGCGACAGCGACATATTATCCATTGATAAACAGGAAATTGAGACGCAGGTCACGGTCAGTGACGGGCAAACACTGGCGTTAGGGGGTATCTTTCAGCAGCAGCGCAGTCATGGAGAAAATAAGGTGCCGCTGCTGGGAAATGTGCCGCTGATTGGCGGGTTGTTTCGTCAGCAATCTGAACAGCGCAAAAAAAGAGAGCTGGTGATCTTCATAACGCCGCGATTGGTCAGGGAAGCAGCGCTTACGGCGGGATAAAACGGAAAATGCGTTCCTTAAGGCCATCTGCGTTGACGCAGGAGAGGAATTAGCTTACAAGGTTTAGCGATTTTCAATACGGTGTAACCGTCTATGCAGGGTAAATCCCGGCAAACAGATCAGAAAACTCCTCTGTAAGCAGCGTTGTAAAGACGCAGCGCTGGCGCGTTACAGTTTCGCGAACACAGGCCAATTCAGAAATGGATGTGCTGAAGGCAATATAATCGGTTGCCAAACAGCCTTGAGTGTTGAGATAATTTTTCATCTGACTCTTGCTAACGCTCATGAGGTCTCAGTTCCTGTCCCGCCAGCAAATGCTGAACGCGGGGTATCATTAACGAATTCTTAGTAATACCGACAAAATGGCAGAGAAACGCAATATCTTTCTGGTTGGGCCGATGGGTGCCGGCAAAAGCACTATTGGCCGTCAGTTGGCTCAGCAACTCAACATGGAGTTCTTCGATTCCGATCAGGAAATTGAGCGACGCACCGGAGCGGATGTGGGCTGGGTTTTTGATGTCGAAGGCGAAGCTGGCTTTCGCGATCGCGAAGAAAAAATCATTAACGAACTGACCGAGAAGCAAGGCATCGTCCTGGCGACAGGCGGTGGTTCCGTCAAATCCCGGGAAACGCGTAATCGTCTCTCCGCCCGCGGTGTTGTGGTTTATCTTGAAACCACCATCGAAAAGCAACTGGCGCGCACCCAACGTGACAAAAAACGTCCGTTGCTGCAGGTGGATTCACCGCCGCGCGAAGTGCTTGAAGCGCTGGCTGGCGAACGCAACCCGCTCTACGAAGAGATCGCCGATGTAACCATTCGCACAGATGATCAGAGTGCGAAAGTGGTGGCGAATCAGATTATCCACATGTTGGAAAAAAGTTGATCCAACGTTCGAAGGCTTTTTAACAGGTATCGGGCATCATGGAGAAGATCACCGTCTCACTGGGGGAACGCAGTTACCCCATCACTATTGCCGCCGGACTGTTTAACGATCCGGCTTCTTTTTGGCCGCTGACCGCGGGCGAAAACGCCATGGTGGTGACAAACCAGACGCTGGCTCCGCTCTATCTTGACCAGCTGACAGCATGTCTGACGGCGGCAGGTGTAAAAGTGGATCAGGTGATCTTACCCGACGGCGAACAATATAAGACGCTGGCCGTGATGGATCAGGTTTTTACCGCACTCCTGCAAAAGCCGCACGGTCGTGATACGACGCTTGTCGCCTTAGGCGGCGGCGTCATTGGCGATCTTACCGGTTTTGCTGCGGCCAGTTATCAGCGTGGCGTACGCTTTATTCAGGTACCGACCACCTTACTGTCGCAGGTTGATTCTTCGGTTGGCGGCAAAACGGCCGTTAACCATCCGCTGGGCAAAAACATGATCGGCGCATTTTATCAACCCGCGTCGGTGGTGATTGATACGGCCTGTCTGAAGACGCTGCCTGCGCGTGAACTGGCGTCTGGCTTAGCGGAAGTCATTAAGTACGGCATTATCCTCGACGGTGCGTTTTTCCAGTGGCTGGAGCAGAATCTTGATTCGCTGCTGGCGCTGGATGAACAGGCGCTGGCGTACTGCATTCGTCGCTGTTGTGAACTGAAGGCTGAGGTCGTGGCGGCCGATGAGCGTGAAAACGGTCAGCGGGCGTTGCTTAACCTGGGCCATACTTTTGGTCATGCGATTGAAGCACACATGGGCTACGGCAACTGGCTACACGGTGAAGCGATTGCTGCGGGCATGGTGATGGCAGCACGTACGGCTGAACGTCTGGGACAGTTCCAGCCGCAGGAGACCGACCGCATTATTGCCCTGTTCCAGCGTGCCGGTTTGCCGGTGCATGGGCCGCAGGCGATGAGTGCAGAGATGTATCTGCCGCACATGATGCGCGATAAAAAAGTTCTGGCGGGCGAACTGCGGCTGATACTCCCGCTGTCGATTGGCCGCTCTGAAGTGCGTGGTGGCGTGGCACATGATATGGTGCTGGCTGCAATTAACGATTGTCAGCAACCCTGAGATTAAGCAGTTGAGTGGTGACGCGGCGCGCAGGGTGCGCAGTGCGGAATGCCGCTTTACGGAGGAGCCAAAATGGATGAGTTTAAACCGGAAGACGAGTTAAAGCCTGACGCCAGCGACCGCCGTCCCTCGCGCCCTCGTAAGTCCTCTACTGCGGCCAAAACACCGGTTTCGCGCCAGCGTATCATGATGGGCGTCGGAATCCTGGTTCTGCTGTTACTGGTGCTGGGGATCGGTTCGGCGCTGAATGGCCCGGATGAGAAAAAACCGGCCACGGCGGGCACAACCCCTGCCGCCAATGGCGGTTCCGGCAGCGAAAAGAATATTGACCTGGGCGGCTCCTCTTCCCTGTCCGGTGGGCAGACGCCTCCATCAGATGCGCAGACTACCCCCGCCACCAGCGGTGATGCTGCCTCTAATCCGCAGCGCGATATCTCAATGCCGCCTGTGGCTTCAACGCCTACGCAGGCCGCACCGGTTGATGCGCCCGCGAATCAGCAGCGTGTCACACTGCCCGGCGATCTGAACAGCGCGCTGACTAATCAGCAGCAGCAGGTTGACAGTGCCGCGATGGGCACGCAGAGCGGCAGTTCACTGCCAACGGCGCCAGCAACGGTCAGCGGCAATGCCGGAACGGCTGCCAATCCTGTCACCGCACCTTCAGTCCGTCAGACACCGAACAAATCAAATACGGCTGCTCGTTCGGCGCACGATTCATCGCATAAAACAGCGTCGAAGCCTGTAACCCGTGACAGCAAAACGCATACCACGCCAGCGCGTACGCCAGTGAGTTCCGCGGCAGCGGGCAGCAGTTCAGCCAGCAAATCACTGCCAGGTGGAAGTTATACTCTGCAGCTGAGCGGTGCGTCGAAGCCGGAAAGCCTGAATGCCTGGGCTAAGCAACAGAATCTGAGTGGCTATCACGTCTACAAAACCACCCGTAACGGTCAGTCGTGGTACGTGCTGGTGAGTGGCTCCTATGCCACACCGGCCGATGCCAAACGCGCTGTAGCATCGCTGCCTGCAGACGTGCGTGCGAAGAACCCATGGGTAAAACCCGTCAGCCAGGTGAAGAAAGAAGCCAGCCAATAGCGGATGTGGGGCCAGGCTCTGGCCCCGTTTTAAGCGCAGATCTGCTGTCGGTCCAGCCACAGCCTCACAATAAGATGTAATAACCACGACAGCATGAAAAAAAATCGCGCTTTCCTGAAATGGGCAGGGGGAAAATTTCCCTTAGTAGAAGAGATCCATCGTCATCTGCCGCAAGGCGACTGTCTGGTCGAGCCATTTGTTGGCGCGGGCTCGGTGTTTCTGAACACTGAATTTGATCGCTACCATCTGGCTGATATCAACAGTGACCTGATTAATCTCTACAACACTGTCAAAACGCGCACGGCGGATTTCATCCGTGACGCGCAGCTGCTGTTTACGCCCGAAGGTAACAACGAGATCTGTTATTACCAGCGGCGCACCGAATTTAATACCAGCACCGACGCCTACCAGCGCGCGCTGTTATTTCTCTATCTGAACCGTCACTGTTACAACGGCCTCTGCCGCTATAACCTGCGTGGTGAGTTCAACGTGCCGTTTGGCCGCTATCGCAAACCCTACTTTCCGGAAGCCGAACTGTTATGGTTTGCCGAGCGAGCGCAAAAAGCGACGTTTGTCTGTGAATCGTACGATGTTACCCTGACCAGTGCCGGTAAAGGCTCAGTGGTCTATTGCGATCCGCCTTATGCACCACTGTCGGCAACGGCCAATTTTACGGCTTATCACACCAACAGCTTCAGCCTGCGTGAGCAGGAGAATCTGGCGGCGTTAGCGGCACAGCTGGCTGCGTCGGAGCACCGGATTCCGGTACTGATTTCTAACCACGACACTGCACTGACGCGTTTATGGTATCAGGATGCAGTGTTACATGTGGTCAAAGCCCGGCGTTCTATCAGCCGGAGCATAGCCGGTCGCACCAAGGTCGACGAACTACTGGCACTTTATCGCTAGTCTGTTTCGTCCGCGACCAACGCATTACGCCAGCCTGAGTGCTGGCGCACAACAGTGGGAGAATCGGATGAAACAATATTTGCTGGCCCCTTCAATCCTGTCGGCGGACTTTGCCCGGCTGGGCGAAGACACAGCCAAAGCGCTGGCGGCCGGAGGTGACGTGGTTCACTTCGACGTAATGGACAACCACTACGTCCCTAATCTCACCATGGGTCCGATGGTGCTGAAAGCACTGCGCGACTATGGCATCACTGCGCCTATCGATGTGCACCTGATGGTGAAGCCGGTGGATGCGCTGATCCCGGAGTTTGCCAAAGCCGGTGCCACCTATATTACCTTCCATCCCGAAGCCAGCGAACACGTTGACCGCACCCTGCAACTGATTAAAGAGCATGGCTGTAAAGCGGGTATGGTGTTTAATCCGGCGACCCCGCTGAGCTACCTCGATTACGTCATGGATAAGCTGGATATCATTCTGCTGATGTCCGTAAACCCTGGTTTTGGCGGTCAGTCATTTATTCCCGGTACCCTGGATAAACTGCGTGAAGCGCGCAGACGTATCGATCAGAGCGGCTATAACATTCGTCTCGAAGTGGATGGCGGCGTGAAGATCGACAATATCCGCGAGATTGCGGCTGCCGGTGCCGACATGTTTGTCGCGGGTTCTGCCATTTTCGGACATCCTGACTATAAAAAAGTGATCGACGATATGCGCAACGAACTGGAGAAAGCCAATGGCTCATTTCACTGATATTCGTGCGCTGGCGTTTGATCTCGATGGCACGCTGGTGGATAGCGCGCCAGGCCTTGCCGATGCGATCGACCGCACGCTGAACGATCTTCGCCTGCCACGGGCGGGCCTTGAGCGTGTCTCAACCTGGATTGGCAATGGTGCCGATATCATGATGGCCCGCGCGCTGACCTTCGCGCTGGGCCGTGAGCCGCAGCCGGAAGAGCAGCGCGATGCACGCGCGCTGTTTGACCGCCACTACGCCGACACCGTGGATGCGGGCAGCACACTGTTCCCACAGGTGAAGCAGACGCTGGATGCCCTAAAATCTTCCGGGCTGCCGATGGCGATTGTGACCAACAAGCCGACGCCGTTTGTGGCACCGCTGCTTGAATCGCTTGGCATTGCCGATGCGTTTTCGCTGATTATCGGTGGTGATGATGTGCCGGTTAAAAAACCGCACCCTGCAGCGATCTTTATGGTGCTGGGCACCTTCGGCGTATTGCCGAACGAGTTGCTGTTTGTTGGCGACTCTCGCAATGATATCCAGGCGGCGCAGGCGGCGGGCGTGCCCAATGTGGCCATGACCTATGGCTATAACTATGGCGAGCCGATTGCCACCAGCCAGCCCGATTTAACCCTCGACTCTTTCGACGAACTTTTGCCCACACTGGGGCTGTAAATATCAGGACTCAAGTATGAAACCCATCGTTTTCAGCGGCGCACAGCCGTCCGGCGAACTGACCATTGGCAACTATATGGGAGCGCTGCGTCAGTGGGTGCAGATGCAGGATGATTTCCACTGCATTTACTGCATTGTTGATCTGCACGCGATCACTGTGCGTCAGGATCCTGCTGCATTGCGTAAAGCGACGCTGGATACGCTGGCACTCTATCTGGCTTGTGGTATCGACCCGCAAAAAAGCACCATCTTTGTTCAGTCGCATGTGCCAGAGCACACGCAGCTGAGCTGGATCCTGAACTGCTACGCCTATTTCGGTGAACTGAGCCGTATGACGCAGTTCAAGGACAAATCAGCGCGTTACGAAGAGAACATCAACGCCGGGCTGTTCGACTACCCGGTTCTGATGGCGGCAGACATTCTGCTCTATCAGACCAATCAGGTGCCAGTCGGTGAAGATCAGAAGCAGCATCTGGAGCTGAGCCGTGATATCGCGCATCGTTTCAATGCGATCTATGGCGACATCTTCAAGGTGCCGGAGCCGTTCATTCCGAAGTCTGGCGCGCGCGTGATGTCGCTGCTGGAACCGACCAAAAAAATGTCCAAGTCTGACGACAACCGCAACAACGTGATCGGCCTGCTGGAAGATCCGAAAGCGGTGGTGAAGAAGATTAAACGCGCCGTTACTGACTCTGAAGAGCCGCCAGTGGTGCGCTACGACGTGAAAGAGAAGGCGGGCGTCTCTAACCTGCTGGATATTCTGTCAGGCGTGACCGGTAAAACCATCGCCGAGCTGGAGCAGGAGTTCGAAGGCAAGATGTATGGCCACCTTAAAGGTGCAGTAGCTGATGCCGTGTCAGGCATGCTCTCCGAGCTGCAGGAGCGTTATTACAGCTTCCGCAACGATGAAGCGCTGCTGGAGCAGGTGATGCGTGATGGCGCGGCGAAAGCACGCGCACAGGCGCAGGAAACGCTGAAGAAGGTTTACGAAGCGGTAGGCTTTGTCGCGATGCCGTAATGGCTGAGCAGAAAAACAGGACGGCGGGCATCATGTCCGCCGTTTTTTTACTTGCCGATTCAGAACCAGCGCAGGCTGTCACGCAGACTCACCACGCTGCCGATGATCATCAGGCTGGGACTGTTCACCTGACCGGCTAACGCCTCCAGCTCGTTCAGCGTCCCGGTGACCACGCGCTGACGCGTGCTGGTGCCGTTTTCCACCAGTGCCACAGGCATATCACTGCGCATCCCGTTTTTTATCAGCTGCTGCTGAATCTCTCCGGCCTGGGCCAGCCCCATATAAAAGACCAGTGTCTGCTGCTCTGCCGCCAGCGTCTGCCAGGCGAGCGTACCGGATTTCTGCAGATGGCCGGTAACCAGCCTGACGCTCTGCGCATGATCGCGATGGGTCAGGGGAATGCCACTGTAGGCCGCACAGCCTGATGCCGCGGTGATGCCCGGCACCACGCTAAACGGAATCTTCAGCTGTGCCAGCGCTTCCAGCTCTTCACCGCCGCGACCAAAGATAAAGGGATCGCCGCCTTTCAGGCGCACCACACGTTTGCCGCGCAGCGCCTGTTCGCAGAGCAGCTGGTTGATCGCATCCTGCGGTACGCAGTGATATCCGGCGCGTTTCCCGACAAAAATGCGTTCGGCATCGCGGCGCACCAGATTCAGGATCTCATCGGAAACCAGCCGGTCATAGACGATGACGTCCGCCTGCTGCATCAGCTGCAGGCCTTTGAGTGTGAGCAATCCGGCATCGCCCGGACCGGCACCGACCAGCGCCACTTCACCCTGACTGGCGATATCTGCGCTAAAAAGCGCGTCGGTAATCTGATCCGCGCGTTCACTGTCGCCGTTAGCCAGTGTCTGGGCCAGCCGCTCGCTGTGAAAGAAGCGCTCCCAGAAATGGCGTCGGGCATTGAGTGAGCCGAACTGCTTTTTCACCCGATCGCGCAGGGTTCCCGCCCGCTGTGCCAGCTGGCCCAGATGTTGCGGCAGCATCGCCTCCAGTTTCTCCCTCAGCAGCCGCGCCAGCACCGGCGCGCGTCCCCCGGAAGAGACGGCGACCATCAGCGGCGAGCGGTCGATGATCGACGGCATAATGGCGCTGGCCTGCTGTGGTGCATCTACCAGATTGCAGAAGATCTGCTGCTTTTCAGCTGCCTCTGCCACCTGCTGATTGACCACGTCATCGCTTGTCGCGGCGACCACCAGCCAGCAGCCGGTCAGCCACGCTGGATCGAAATGCCCTGGCAGCAGGGTGACGGCTTTCTGCTGTGCCCATTGCAGGAAGGCAGGGGAGAAATCAGGGGCACCGACCCAAAGATCGGCACCAGCCTCCAGCAGCAGACGCGCTTTTCGCTCCGCCACATCACCCGCGCCGACCAGCAGGCAGCGACGGCCCTGCAGGCGGCAGAACAAGGGAAAGTAGTCCATCAGAGATCCTTAAAAAGCCCGCGGAGGCGGGCTGTTGACAGGCGTTACAGGCAGACTTCAACCTGTCCGGCATTGACCCGCACCGGCCAGGCCGCCACGGAGCGGGTTTCATCCTCCATGCAGTAGCCATCGCTAAGGCGAAAATGCTGTTTCTTCAGCGGGCTGGCCACCCACAGCGCATCCTGATGTTCGGCGATAATGCCGCGTGACAGCACGCTGGCATCGGCAAACGGGTCGATATTGCTGATGGCATAAAGCTGCTCATCGTCGCGCGGGCGGAAGATAGCCACCTGCTGACCTTTGACCAGCGCGCAGACGCCGGTGGCGGGCAGGATCTGCGTCAGCGGGCACACCGGATTCCACTGGCTCATGATTCGGTCTCCTCAATCAGGGTTACGGCAATACGTTCTTCAGGGCGTGCCGGACGATGCTGGTCGCGCTCTGCCACCCGCTGCACTGCAGGGTCGCGCTGCGGCGAGTTGATAAAGTGGGCAAAGCGCGTCAGCTGGCTTTCATCTTCCAGCGTCGCCTGCCATTCACAGCGAACACTGGCGCGCAGCGCGGTCAGTTGCTGCTCCATCTGGCTGTTGATGCCGAGTTTGTCATCCACGATCACGCTACGCAGATAATCGATGCCGCCCTCCAGACTCTCCAGCCACAGTGAGGTGCGCTGCAGGCGGTCGGCGGTGCGGATATAGAACATCATGAAGCGGTCGAGATAGCTGACCAGCGTCTGCTGATCGAGATCTGCCGCCAGCAAATCGCCATGACGCGGTTTCATGCCGCCGTTGCCGCAGACGTAGAGGTTCCAGCCTTTTTCAGTGGCGATAATGCCGACATCTTTGCCCTGAGCTTCTGCGCATTCACGGGTGCAGCCGGAGACACCAAACTTCATTTTGTGCGGTGTGCGGATGCCTTTATAGCGGTTCTCCAGCATGACGCCGAAGCCGAGGCTGTCGCCCACGCCGTAACGGCACCAGGCGCTGCCGACGCAGGTTTTCGCCATACGCAGCGCTTTAGCGTAGGCCTGACCGGTTTCAAATCCGGCCTCGATCAGCTGCGACCAGATAGCGGGCAGATCGTCTTTCTGCGCGCCAAACAAGCCGATGCGCTGCGAGCCGGTGATTTTGGTATAGAGCTGATAGCGTTCGGCGATCTCGCCAATCACTTTCAGTCCGTGCGGCGTGATTTCACCGCCGGGCGAGCGCGGGATCACCGAATAGGTGCCATCTTTCTGGATATTACCCAGATAGAGGTCGTTGCTGTCCTGCAACGGCGCGTGCTGCGGCTTGAGTACGTATTCGTTCCAGCAGGAGGCGAGCAGGGAGCCCACCGCAGGCTTGCATATTTCACAACCGTAACCCTGACCATAGCGGGCCAGCAGCTCATCAAAGGTTTTAATCTCTTCCACCTGAATCAGGTGATACAGCTCCTGGCGTGACCAGGCGAAGTGGGCACAAAGATGGTTATTGACCTCGATGCCCTGACGGCTGAGTTCGCTGTTCAGTACCTGAGTAATCAGCGGAATACAGCCGCCGCAGCCTGTACCGGCTCGGGTGCTGCTTTTCAGCGCGGCGACGGTGTGACAGCCACCCTGAACCGCTTTGATGATGTCGCCTTTGCTGACGTCGAAGCAGGAGCAGATTTGCGCGCTGTCAGGCAGGGAATCGACGCCGATAGCCGGTTTATTTCCGCTGCCCGCAGGCAGAATCAGCGCTTCCGGGTTATCCGGCAGCGGAATACCATTCAGCACTAGTTGCAGCAGGTTGCCATAGTCGCTGGTGTCTCCCACCAGCACCGCACCCAGCAGGGTTTTCTGATCTTCGCTGATAATCAGGCGTTTGTAGACCGATTTGCTTTCATCCAGCCAGACCACGCTGCGAGCGCCTGGCGTGGTGCCACGCGCATCGCCAATACCGCCAACATCGACACCCAGCAGCTTGAGTCTGGCGCTCATGTCCGCGCCGGTAAACGTATTGTCACGGCCCAGCAGATGGTCGCTGGCGACCTGCGCCATTTTGTAACCCGGTGCCACCAGGCCATAGACGCGATTCTGCCAGGCGGCACACTCACCGATGGCGTAAATGGCGGGATCGCTGGTGCGGCACTGGTCATCAATGGCGATCCCGCCGCGCGGACCCAGGGTCAATCCACACTGTTTTGCCAGTTTATCCTGCGGGCGAATGCCGGTGGAGAAGACAATGAAATCGACTTCCAGCGCACTGCCGTCGGCGAACTGCAGCGTTTTACCGCCGTGCTCATGATGCACTATCTGCTGGGTGTTTTTTCCGGTGTGGACCCGCACGCCCATCTGCTCAATCTTGCGACGCAGCTGTTCCCCGCCTTGCTGATCGAGCTGTTCTGCCATCAGTACTGGCGCAAATTCAATAACGTGGGTTTCAATACCCAGATTTTTCAGCGCGCCCGCCGCCTCCAGTCCCAGCAGGCCGCCGCCAATGACCGCACCGCGTTTGCTGCGGCGCGAGCAGGCTTCGATAGCGTTGAGATCTTCGATGGTGCGGTAGACAAAGCAGTCGCTGCCTTCGGCACCGTTAATCGGCGGGATCCACGGATAAGAGCCGGTGGCAAAAATCAGCGTATCGTAGTAAACCGCGCGACCGGTGCTGGAGTGGATGAGCTTCTCATCACGGTTAATGGTGATGGCGCGTTCGCCCAGCAGCAGATTGACCTGATGTTTGTCGTAATAGCCTTCACGAACCAGCGACAGCTCTTCGGCGGTGTGATGGGAGAAGTAAGCGGACAGGTGGACACGGTCGTAGGCGACGCGGGGTTCTTCACAAAAGACGGTCAGCGAAAACTGGTCGGGTTCCGCTTTCTCAAGTAACTCTTCTATGAAGCGGTGGCCGACCATGCCGTTACCGATAACGACGACATTGTGCTTGCTCATTTTTGCCTCAAATTTACGATATCTGCGGCTACAATAGCGCGCCCTATCTGACGCTTATTGATATGTATCAACCACAACGCCATATACCCATTAAGAGGTATATGTTTGATTTTAATTGGGTTTATCTGGCGCAGCTAACCTGCTGAATATCCTGCATTGCTGATGAGGGTATGAATCGTGTTAGTTTTAACCACACCGGTTTTTCGGATAAGGAATCAGCCATGCTGTCACCTAAGTGGATCAATAATGTGCGTCTGCCCTGGCGGGAAGGATTGTGGCAAATCGAAATCGCCGACGGAAAAATAGCCCGCATCTCAGCCCAGCCGCAGCAGCCTTCTCCGGTGGAGCAATCGCTGGACGGCGAAGGCGGCTTAGCCTGCGCACCCTTCATTGAGCCACATATTCATCTGGATACCACCCAGACGGCGGGCGAACCGGCGTGGAACCAGTCCGGTACGCTGTTTGAAGGAATTGAGCGCTGGGCCGAGCGCAAGGCGCTGCTCAGCCACGAAGATGTGAAGCAGCGGGCGTTGCAGACGCTGAAGTGGCAGATCGCCAACGGCATTCAGTTTGTGCGCACCCATGTTGACGTGTCAGACCCCTCACTGACGGCGCTGAAAGCGATGCTGGAGCTGAAAGCAGAGATGGCACCGTGGATCACGATTCAGATAGTGGCATTTCCTCAGGAGGGCATTCTCTCTTATCCCAACGGCGAAGCGCTGCTGGAAGAGGCGTTGCGACTGGGCGCGGATGTTGTCGGTGCCATTCCTCACTACGAATTCACCCGCGAGTATGGCGTTGAGTCGCTGCATAAAACCTTTGCGCTGGCTAACCGCTATGACCGGCTGATCGATGTTCACTGCGATGAGATCGATGATGAACAGTCGCGCTTTGTGGAAACCGTGGCGGCGCTGGCCCATCGCGACGGCAACGGCGCACGCGTGACGGCCAGTCATACCACCGCGATGCACTCTTACAATGGCGCGTACGCCTCACGACTGTTCCGGCTGCTGAAGCTGTCGGGCATTAACTTTGTCGCCAATCCGCTGGTCAATATTCACCTGCAGGGCCGCTTTGACACCTATCCCAAGCGGCGCGGCATTACGCGGGTGAAAGAGATGCTGGAGGCGGAGATTAACGTCTGCTTCGGCCATGACGATGTGTTTGATCCCTGGTATCCGCTGGGCACCGCTAACATGCTGCAGGTGCTGCATATGGGATTACATGTCTGTCAGCTGATGGGCTATGAGCAGATTGATGCAGGTCTGGATCTGATTACGCACAATAGTGCAAAGACGATGCAGCTTGCAGGCTATGGCATTCAGAGCGGCAACGAGGCCAGTCTGATTATACTGCCAGCAGAGAGCGGTTTTGATGCGGTAAGAAGGCAGGTCCCGGTGCGCTATTCACTACGTCGCGGTGTGGTTGTGGCGGAGACGAAGCCTGCAGAAAGCGAGATTTACTGGCGGGAACGGGAGCGCGTAGACTTCCGGCGTTAACGAGCAGGGCGGCAATCACTCGCCGCCCTGAAGGATTAATGCGTGACGTGACCGTGAGTACGATGACGGCTGACAAAGCCGAGCAGCGCACACATGACAAACACCACCGCGTAAAGCGCGTTCGCCGTCGCCAGTGCAGTATGCACACCACTTTTCTCAACGATAGGCGCCGTCACCACAAAGGTCAGCATGGTGCCGACGGTGCCGCAGGTCAGAATGAAGTTCACCAGCTTCGGTGAGGCGACTTTGGTCTGCAGCGAACCCAGGGTGATGATGGTGGTGTAGATCGCACTGGAGCTGAAGCCCAGAATCATGATGATCCATTTCAGCATGCCGGCATCGCTGCTGCTGACGAACCAGTACATCAGCACCGTGGCCAGACCCGCCAGCACCATCAGAATACGTTGCAGGTCGAAGAAGCGCAGCAGGAAGCTGAAGGCCCACATACCCACCATATACGCCGTCCAGAAGCTGCCCACCAGCTGTCCGGCATCATTGATGTTCATGCCCATGACTTTGGTGGCATATTCCGGCACCCAGGAGATGAAGCCAAGCTGGCCGAGAATGTAGCAGAGTGCCGCGACAGCCAGCAGCAGCACGCCCACACCCCATTTCTCTTTCTCAACGGTCGGGCTGTTTTCAGGCTTGCGCAGCACCGGAAACTCCACACACAGCGTCATGATGAAGATCGCGACGTAGATGAAGCCGATGCAGACATAGACCCAGTACCACGGCAACTGACGCGCCAGCAGAATGCCAGCCAGCACCGGAAACAGCGTGCCCGCCATGCTAAAGAAGGAGTCGGTAAACAGCAGCCGTGAACCGCGCTGACGGCCTTCATACATGTGGGTAATCAGGAAGGTGCCGATCGACATGGTGATGCCGCTGACTACGCCCAGCACAAACATACAGAGCGAGAAGATGGTCAGATCGCGGCTGGTCATTAATCCGATGATCGCCAGGACCATCAGGACGAAGCCGAAAATCAGCTGGCGCTTCAGTGGCACAATCACCATCAGCCAGGCGTTCAGGAAGACCGCCGCCAGGATGCCGCTGTTGAGGAAGGTGAAGGTATTACTCATGCTGGAGATGGGAATCTGGAAATCTTTCGCGATATCGCCCATTACCATGCCGGTAACGATCACCAGCGCGCCGGTCAGCGCGTAGGAGAAGAAGCTTATCCAGGTAAGGCCAATACGATTACGGTTTGTCATGTTCTGAACCTGTTGAGAACCGGGTGCCAAAAAGTGTCAGAAAGTGTAAACGGAACTGTGATCTTAATAAACAAGCAGTGAAACTACAGATCTATATTTCATGTGTTGTGTGATTTTAATCACGCAATTAGGGTTGTTTAACGTTTGCTCAGCGCATTTGCCGTAACAGCGTAAATATAAGTAAAACGCTGGCTCATAGAATCGAGTCTCTCTACAATCAATCACGTTTTTGTGCCCGCTCTCCCAGGTAAGGAATCTTTCATGTTTAAACGTACTTTAACAGCGGCCATCACCTTGTTAGCGCTCTCTACCGTTTCCGCCCAGGCGCTGGCTGCAAAAGGTGACACCCACGTTCTGCTCACCACCTCCGCCGGCAATATCGAACTCGAACTGAATAACCAGAAAGCGCCGGTTTCTGTGAAAAACTTCGTTGATTACGTCAACAACGGTTTTTACAACAACACCATTTTTCATCGCGTGATCCCCGGCTTTATGGTGCAGGGTGGTGGCTTCACCACGGATATGCAGCAGAAGCAGACCAACGCGCCAATTAAAAACGAAGCGGACAATGGACTGCGTAATCTGCGCGGTACCATCTCTATGGCGCGTACCGCCGATAAAGACAGTGCCACCAGCCAGTTCTTTCTCAACGTCGCGGATAATGCCTTCCTCGACCACGGCCAGCGAGACTTCGGCTATGCCGTATTTGGTAAGATTGTGAAAGGTCAGGATGTGGTTGAAAAAATTTCTCAGGTTCCGACCAAAGATGTGGGTCCGTACCAGAATGTGCCGTCCAAACCGGTAGTTATCCTCTCCGCCAAAGTCCTGCCTTAACGATTTTTGTCGCCATCTGCGGATGGCGATCGCCTGCCGCTTCCGGCAAAGCCAGAATTTGCTCTTATACTTAGGGCAAAAACCTGAGCAGGAGGCGGTATGGCGAACAAACTCACCGAAAAACAGAAGGTCACACTGTGGCAACAGCGGCGTAGCGCCAGTTATCAGGCCAGTTGTAAGCTGGAAGGCTTCGCGCTGAATGAAACCAGCCTGAACAGTGAAGATGCGGCTGCACGCCTGGCCTCACTGAGGAGGCAATATGGACTCTAATACCGCAGTGACCCAGGATCCTTACCTGTGGCAGCATGACACGGTGCTGAAAAATCTGGTCGATATTCATGATGCCGCCCAACTGCGCAAGGCGGAGCTGAGCTTCAGTGCAGCGCGTGCCGCCACGCTGGAACTGGGACCGCGTAATCCCGGATTGCCTTACCTGCGCCAGATCCACCGCACGCTGTTCCAGGACGTTTACAGCTGGGCCGGCGAACTGCGCACCATCGATATCTGGCGTGATGAAACGCCGTTCTGCCATTTTGAATATATCGAAAAGGAAGGCAATGCGCTGATGGCCGCGCTGGAAGAGGAGAAAGGACTCGCTGAGTTGCCGCGTGACGCGTTTATCCAGCGCATCGCCCATTACTATTGCGAAATCAATATGCTGCATCCTTTCCGTCATGGAAATGGCCGGGCACAGCGCATTTTCTTTGAACAGCTGGCGTTGCATGCCGGTTATCTGCTGTCGTGGGAAGAGACGGACGCAGAGAGCTGGAAAGCCGCTAATCAGGCGGGTGTAGCCGGCGATCTGACGCCGCTGGAGCAGGTGTTTGCGAAAGTGGTGAGTGAGGCGGCTTAACCGCGTAGAATAGCGGCGCGATTTATCATTCTGGACGCGTCATGCTGCTGCTTATCGACAATTACGACTCCTTTACCTGGAATCTTTATCAATATTTCTGTGAGCTGGGCGCGCAGGTTCAGGTGGTGCGCAATGATGCCATCACCCTGGAGCAGATGGCAGCGTTACCGCTGACCCATCTGGTGATCTCCCCCGGCCCCTGCACGCCGTCAGAGTCGGGTATCTCGCTGGCGGCGATTCGGCATTTCGCCGGTAACGTACCGGTGCTGGGTGTCTGCCTGGGCCATCAGGCGATCGCGCAGGCCTATGGCGCGCAGGTCGTGCGAGCACGGCAGGTGATGCACGGCAAAACCTCTGCGATTCAGCACACCGGTCAGGGCGTGTTCCGCCATCTCAATAATCCCCTTACTGTGACCCGCTATCACTCCCTGATTGTGCAGCGCGATTCTCTGCCCGAGGCGTTCGAAGTGACGGCCTGGACGGTGCGTGACGGCGAGCCTGACGAAATTATGGGATTCCGCCATAAAACCCTGGCGCTGGAAGGCGTGCAGTTCCATCCCGAAAGTATTCTCAGCGAGCAGGGGCATCAGCTGCTGCGCAATTTCCTTACGCAATAAGTTGCCTTTGAATGATTTTTTATGCATATTTTGTGATTATTATTTCAATGTTGCACAACAATCATTCAAATGGGGTCACTAATGGCAGCGGAAAAAATGGCGGTCACGCGGGAGACGTTCGATAACGTTATTTTGCCTGTTTATGCACCTGCGCAGTTTGTGCCGGTAAAAGGCAAGGGCAGTCGCGTATGGGATCAGCAGGGCAAAGAGTATATCGACTTCTCGGGTGGTATTGCTGTTACCGCACTTGGACACTGCCATCCTGCGCTGGTGGAAACACTGAAAAGCCAGGGCGAGACGCTGTGGCACACCAGCAATGTCTTTACCAACGAACCGGCACTGCGTCTCGCCAGTAAGCTCATTCAGGCGACCTTTGCCAATCGCGTCTTCTTCGCCAACTCCGGTGCCGAAGCCAACGAAGCTGCGTTTAAACTGGCGCGCTATTACGCCTGCAAACGTCACAGTCCGTTCAAAAGTAAGATCATCGCGTTTCATAATGCCTTTCATGGCCGGACGCTGTTTACCGTTACGGTGGGCGGCCAGCCAAAATATTCTGACGGATTCGGTCCGAAACCGGCGGATATTGTCCACGTACCGTTCAATGACCTGGACGCTGTAAAAGCGGTCATTGACGATCACACCTGTGCCATTGTGGTTGAACCGATTCAGGGTGAGGGCGGCGTCATGCCTGCGACGCAGGAATTTATGCAGGGACTGCGTGCGCTTTGCGATCAGCATCAGGCGCTGCTGGTACTGGACGAAGTGCAGAGCGGCATGGGACGCAGCGGCAAGCTGTTCGCCTATGAGCATTATGGCGTCCAGCCCGATATCCTGACCTCAGCCAAAGCGCTGGGCGGCGGTTTCCCGGTCAGCGCCATGCTGACCACCAACGAGATTGCTTCGACCATGGCACCGGGCGTGCATGGCACCACCTATGGCGGCAACCCGCTCGCCTGTGCCATTGCCGAAACCGCGCTGGATATTATCAATACGCCGGAGGTGCTGGCGGGCGTGGAGATGCGTCGCCAGCACTTTGTCACGGCGCTGCAGGCCATCGACGCAAAGTATGACCTGTTCAGTGACATTCGCGGTAAAGGTCTGCTGATTGGCGCGGCGCTTAAACCTCAGCATGCCGGCAGGTCGCGCGACATTCTGAATGCCGCTGCCGCTGCCGCTGAAGGTGTGATGGTACTGGTAGCTGGCACCGATGTGATGCGTTTTGCCCCGTCGCTGATCATCGAACCGGCCGACATTGAAGAGGGCATGAGCCGCTTCGCCACCGCCGTCGGCAAAGTGCTTAACGGCTAGCTTAGTTTTTACGTAAGCGTCTGATCAGCCAGCGGCCATGTTGCGGTCGCTGGTTCCACGCCAGCGATGAAATGGTGTACATCACGCTCAGATGATCGAGAATGCGCCGCACATGCTGCTCCACCACCGTAATCGGTCCCTCACTGATGTTCTCCAGGTCATCCAGCAGATTCACCTGTGAGCTTTCACCATCATATTCCAGCCGCTGCTGACACCGCTGCAGCGCAATTTCGCAGGATTGCAGATAGCGTTGAGCCAGCGAGGCGGTCAGCATCGTGTGCTCGCGCGCCAGAATCGTTATCGCATTGATATGCTCGACAATAAACTGACTGTGGGTGACCCAGAGCCGCATATCAGTCAGATAGCGCGAGTTGAACGCGGGTTCCTGCATCGCCTGATTTAGCGAGTTAAACAGCGCATTGTGTGCCTGATTCACTTTCACTCGCTGATAAGCCAGTTTCTCTGGCGACTGTTCATCGCCCAGCAAGAGCCGCAGTGCATCCTGGTAGGTTTCCAGCGCGTCGTGGGCGTTCTGCCGCAGTAAGCCGCTCTGCCACTGCGGCCATAACCACAGCATCCCGCCAAAGGCGATCAGACAGCCCATCAGCGTATCCATCAGTCGCGGCAGCAGAAACTGCGCACCATTCAGTGACAGCAGTTGCAGCGAGTAAACTGCCGTGACCGTAAAGCCAATCATCGACCAGCCATAGAACTGGCGGGTAAAGCGATAGCTGATAAAGGTTATCGCCAGCATGATCAACAGCACCAGGGACTCCGGCACCGCCAGCCGCAGCGTAGCGGCCGCGATGACCAGGCCGGCAAAGGTGCCCAACGCCCGGTGCTGAATACGGACGCGGGTGGCGCTGTAGCCGTTCTGGCTGACGAACATAATGGTCATCAGGATCCAGTAGGGTTTGGGGATATTAAAGAACAGCGCCAGCGCGCTGCCCAGCATCAGCATCACCGCAAAGCGACCCGCCGTACGCAGCGCCGACGAGCGAAACGAGAGATAGCTGCGCAGCGCCGGTAACAGCGGCAGGCGGCGCTGGCGGTCTGCCATCAAATCGCGCTGGTAAAGCGGCTTCTGGGTGCGCAGCACCCGCGCAATGCGGTTGAAGTGATAAAGGCAGAAGTTACCCACCGGATTATCGGGATGCTGATGGGCGATTTTCTCCAGCGCGCCGAGCTGTTTATCCATCGCAAAGCGGTCGGGTAACTGGTGATAAAGAATGTTATCTGCCAGCACCCGCAACCGGGCCGAGATGGTTTTGGCATTCCAGCGGATCACCGCTTCAGCATGGCTCTGCTCTACCAGCTTCTGTACTTCTTCCGGCCGATGCAGGCTGACCGAGATATGCTCCTGCAGATCGAGCGCCACCTGGAAAGCGCGCGTTAGCCGCTTATGGCTGTGATCGCGGCTTGCCGACAGCATGTGCATCTGCTGATAACAGGTGTTGATCAGATCGACCACTTTCTGCTGGTGAGCCAGCAGCGGCGGCAGCGCTTTTTCGGGATCGGTCAGCTGCGTCAGCAGGGTATATTTGGCGTCACAGTAGTTGGCCAGCTCGCGGTAAATCAGGCTCAGGCTCTCCCGCATCGGCTGCTCTTTCCACAGCCAGAACCAGAACCAGTTAAATATCCCATACCAGAGTGTGCCGCCGATATAGAGCAGCGGAGTGACATAGATGGGCATGCGGCCAATCAGGCTGAGGGTAAAGATGGCGGCAATAAGCGTACCGGGCAGCAGACGGCCGTGCAGCGGGCTAATCTCACCGGTGACGCCAAGCAGCAAAGGCATAGCGAAGAGGATCAGCGGCAGTGGAATCGCATGCAGGGTGAGCCACTGGATCAGAAAGCTGCCGAGGGCAAACAGGCTGCCGCCCACAATCAGACGTTTGAAAAAGCGTTTATGCGGAGTATCGAGACCGGCGATATTGCAGCAGGCGGGCACTAATGAGAACAGCAGACCTTTTTGCAGGTCGCCAGCCAGCCAGCCCAACGCGACCGGCAGGCAGAGCACCAGCGTTTGCCGCAAGGCGTAGTTAACTTCAGGATGATAAATGATTCGACGCCACATCGGCCCAACACAAACAATAACGGCGTGATGTTGCCATCACGCCGTGGATGACAGGAGTTAGCGGGTGCCGTAAACGACGATGGTTTTACCGTGTGCGGAGATCAGGTTCTGATCTTCCAGCATCTTCAGAATACGGCCCACGGTTTCACGTGAACAACCCACAATCTGGCCAATTTCCTGACGAGTGATTTTAATTTGCATGCCGTCGGGATGCGTCATGGCATCTGGCTGCTTCGCCAGGTTAAGCAGGGTCTGAGCAATGCGTCCGGTGACGTCGAGGAAAGCGAGGTTACCCACTTTTTCAGACGTGACCTGCAGGCGACGCGCCATCTGCGAGGAGAGTCGCATCAGGATGTCGGGATTCACCTGGATCAGCTGACGGAATTTCTTGTAAGAAATCTCCGCGACTTCGCACGCGCTTTTCGCACGTACCCAGGCGCTGCGCTCCTGACCTTCTTCGAACAGGCCAAGCTCACCAATAAAATCGCCCTGATTCAGGTAGGAAAGAATCATCTCTTTGCCTTCTTCATCTTTAATCAGAACCGCGACGGAACCTTTCACGATGTAGTAAAGCGTTTCTGCTTTTTCACCTTGGTGAATCAGCGTACTTTTGGATGGATACTTGTGAATATGGCAATGGGACAGGAACCATTCGAGTGTAGGGTCTGTTTGCGGTTTGCCGAGAACCATTCGCTATTATCCTCTGTTGTAATCGTGCCCAAAATACAGGGGGCAGTTTTCCCTGTCAGGCGGTGAAAGCTTCAAGCGTTTCCTTTTCAGGAAATTATTCGGGCCGCATCAGGCGCAGTGCGCTTCATTCTTCCCGGCTTCGCCATCGGGTGACGAAAAATATTTTCAGCACTGTTTGTAGCACAGCTTTTGCCGACTGTCTTCTGTTGTCTCGCTTCAGCTACAGGCGGATTTCTCTGGATTGCTGTTTACCAGGTGAAAGCGTACTCTGGCGACAAAACAGCGTATTCCGGAGCAAAAATCATGCAGGCAAGAGTGAAATGGGTAGAAGGGCTGACATTCCTTGGAGAATCCTCATCCGGCCATCAGATACTGATGGATGGCAATTCGGGTGATAAAGCGCCCAGCCCAATGGAGATGGTGCTGATGGCGGCAGGTGGATGCAGCGCGATTGACGTGGTATCAATTCTGCAAAAAGGCCGCAACGATGTGGCTGATTGTGAAGTAAAACTGACCTCAGAACGTCGTGAAGAAGCACCGCGAATCTTTACGCACATCAACCTGCATTTTATCGTGAGTGGCAAAGCGCTCCAGGATAAAGCGGTCTCACGCGCCGTCGATCTTTCGGCAGAGAAATACTGCTCTGTGGCCATCATGCTGGGTAAAGGTGTGACGATTACGCATAGCTATGAGGTGATTGAGCTGTAGTATCTGAAAACGACCATTAACGGCCCGTGCAACATTGGGCGGCGGTAAGATCGAGCCTGCGCAGAAAACCGGGCCAGATCGGAAAGTCGCTTAAACCATCCCTGGGCGCTCGGCCCACGCGATTACGCACCTCATCCCTGAAGTGCGCCTGTAGCCGGGCCAACGCGTTGCGTTGTTCAAAAACGCTCCCGGCGTTTTTATCCCTGGCGTGGGACGCTTTCCTCTTCTGACCCGGTTCCCTGCGTGTTGAGCTTATATGCTGCTGTCAGATTCTTTGTGATCAGGGTCTGTCTGAAGCGAGCTCCCTGAAACCGGATGTGGCTGCCGGACGTGAAGCGAAGGGAGCATACACCTGTAGCAAAGCATAGCGGGCCAGGGATGGCCCGCGCTGAGCCTGCCAGGGATGGCGGTTTTGCGTCTTTGCGAAAGGCGTATGCTCCCTGAAGCCTGCTCAGCAGCAAGCCTTTATCCGCAGAAAAGCCGGTTTTACATTTTTGCGAAAGGCATCTGCTGTCTGAGGGTTTTTTGCTGACCTCTTACTCTATCCGCTTACCTTCCATCAGCCGCTTCACCAGCGGCCCCATGATCAGCTCCATGGCCAGACCCATTTTGCCGCCAGGCACCACCAGCGTATTGATGTGCGAGATAAACGACCCCTGCAGCATCGCCAGCAGATAGGGGAAGTCGATATCCTCCAGTCCCTGAAAGTGAATCACTACGAAGCTCTCATCCAGTGACGGAATGGTGCGGGCAGCGAACGGGTTGGAAGTATCAATGGTTGGAACGCGCTGAAAGTTGATATGGGTACGTGAGAACTGGGGCGTAATGAAGTTGATGTAATCCTCCATCGACCGCACCACCGAATCCATTACTGCTTCACGTGAATGACCGCGCTCGCCAGTGTCGCGCACCAGTTTCTGAATCCACTCCAGGTTAACAATCGGTACCACGCCCACCAGCAGATCGACCTGTTCCGCCACGTTGTGCTGCGCCGTCACCACACCGCCATGCAATCCTTCATAAAAAAGAATATCGGTGTTCTGCGGTAGCGGCTGCCAGGGGGTAAAGGTGCCGGGCACCTGATTCCAGGGCACCGCCTCATCGTAAGTGTGCAGATATTTACGCGACTGCCCCTGCCCACTGTGGCCATACTCTTTAAAGCTCTGCTCAAGCAGGCCAAAGTCATTGGCTTCCGGGCCAAAGTAGCTGATGTGACGTCCTAAATCGCGCGCCTTACGAATCGCCATATCCATTTCCGGGCGGGTAAAGCGGTGAAAACTGTCACCTTCCAGCTCCGCTGCATGCAGGTCAAGCTGCTGGAAGATTTTGCGGAACGCCAGGCTGGTGGTGGTGGTTCCTGCGCCGCTGGAACCGGTCACCGCGATAATGGGATGACGAGCAGACATAGAAAAGCTCCCTGTGTGGTCGGGCAATGAGCATTGTTATCATGAAATGCCCGCCGGTGCATCAGCCGCGAAATTCTTTACGCGGCATGATGTTGACCGATTCATGCAGTTCCGACCATACCAGTACCACTTCACCGGTTTCCAGCTGGCGTCGCACATCAGCCACCTTGTCCAGCAGGCTACGTTCATGCTCGCCATAGTCAGTGCCTTCACGCAGCACAAAGGTTTCAATCAGATTTTCAAGGGTCTCAGGTGAGACCTGTTGCCAGGGAATAATCACGAGATCAGTTATCCAGAAAAGGGGCGATCCACTGCGGGATGCGCTGTTCCAGCCACATTTCAGGCTGGCGTAACGTCCCGCCGACAAAACCGACGTGGCCGCCGTGTGGTGTCAGTTGATAAGTAATAGTGGCAGATAATTGGCTGCTGTGCGGGATCACCTCATCACTCATAAAAGGATCGTCTTTGGCGTGGATGATCAGCAGCGGTTTCTTTGCGTGCTGCAGCCAGGGCATGGCGCTGGCCCGATGATAGTAATCGGCCGCATCGACAAAACCGTGGGCGCGGGCGGTAATCGCATCATCAAAATCGCGCAGTCGCCGCAGCGCTTTTAACTGCGCCAGATTGACTGGCAGCGTATCCGGCCAGGCGTGCAGTTTGCGGCGGGCATTTTTCTTCAGCTGCGCCAGCAAATAGTATTGATAGAAGCGTGAGAAGCCGCGTTCCAGTTTTACGCTACACGGCTCCAGCTGCAGCGGGGCGGAGACAATGACGCCCGCCTCCACTTCAGCAGCTGCGCCCTGCTGGCCCAGCAGGCA
The DNA here is from genome assembly GCF_008631595.1 of Pantoea sp. F_5. Lineage (NCBI taxonomy): Bacteria > Pseudomonadati > Pseudomonadota > Gammaproteobacteria > Enterobacterales > Erwiniaceae > Pantoea > Pantoea sp. F_5. The sequence goes on along the minus strand of NZ_VWUO01000006.1, from coordinate 18,330 downwards.
GCCCAGCATATTGCCGCCCAGTGAAAAACCGACGGCGACGGTCGGCACCTGGCCCCAGCGGATACGCAGCCAGTGCAGAAAAAAGCGGGCATCTTCCGTTTCGCCGGAGTGATAGATGCGATTGAGCCGGTTAGGTTCGCCGCTGCAGCCGCGAAAATGCATCACCACTGCCAGCCAGCCGCGCGCACGGCAGATGTTCATCAGGCCATGAATATAGGGGCTGTGAAAGCTGCCCTCCAGCCCATGAAACAACACGACACGCGGTTTATGCTGCGCCTGTTGTGGATCTTCGCTCCAGGCGAGATCGACAAAGTCGCCATCCGGCAGATCGAGCCGCTGCCAGTGAGGCGCGAACGTGACACGGCGACGCAGCAGGCGCGGCAGCATTGTCTGCAGGTGGGCGTTACGCAGGCTGTCAGGCGGCGTGAATTGCTCGTTTTCCGGTCCGGTAAATTTCATGTGGTAAAAGCTTGTCTGTTCCATATCACACTGTTAGCTTCGATAAGTTTTTTCTTGCAAGGGTAAGGAGTACCCGATTGCCATGGAACTGAGTCTTTTCTTATCAATGTTGGGCTTTCTTTGGGTCGCGGCGATTACGCCTGGGCCTAATAATATGTTACTCACCGCCTCTGGCGCTAATTTTGGCTTTCTGCGCACCATTCCACTGATGATCGGCATCATGATTGGTATGCAGGTGATGCTGCTGATGGTGGCCTTTGGCGTTGGCGGTCTGATCCTGCTCTATCCTTCGCTGCACCTGGTGCTGAAGATCGCCGGTAGCCTCTATCTGCTCTGGCTGGCGTGGAAGATAGCAACGTCCAGCTATGAAAAGCTGGAAACCGATCAGGCACCGGATGCACCGATGCCGTTCTGGCAGGGTGGGTTGCTGCAGCTGATCAATCCAAAGGCCTGGCTGATGGCGCTGGGCGCGGTCGCCAGCTTCAGTCTGGCGGGTGATGCTTATCGCCATTCGGTGATGGCGATAAGCGTCGGCATGTTTCTGGTTAATCTGGTGTCAGGCGTGATCTGGATGGGATTTGGCGCGATGATCGGCCGCATTCTGCGCAGCCGTCGCGCCTGGAAAATCTTTAACCTTGCTATGGGGCTGCTGACTGCGGCCTGCGTGCTGTTAATCTGGTACTGAGTCAGCTGGATGCGCGTTCAACGCGCGTCCAGGGCAGCACCTCACGGATGACTGGTGCATTCGGATTACGGATCTTCTGCAGCAGCAACTGCACGCTGCGCGCGCCGAGCTGATTCATCGGTTGCTCGATGGTGGTCAGCGGTGGATTCAGGCTGCGGGTAAACGGCACGCCATCAAATCCGACGACCGCCAGATCTTCCGGCACGCGCAGCCCTGCCTCCAGCGCCGCATGAACCACGCCCACTGCCAGTACATCTGACACCGCAAACACCGCATCCGGCGGTTCCGGCAGCGCCATCAACTCCCGCATCGCCTGACTGCCCGCTTCAGGGGAGATCTCACAGGTATAAGAGACGCCGGACCACGCATACCCGAGCTCTTCAATCGCCTGCCGGTAGCCTTTTTCACGATGATGCGAGTAAAGGTAACGCATGTCGCCGTTAACCAGCCCGATACGCTTACGTCCTTTACCGGCGAGGTAATGGATGGTGTCGCGTGCGGCTTCCAGATGATCAATGCTGACCGAGGAGGCGGGGATCTCCGGAGCAAACTCACAGCACTGCACCCAGGGGGCTCCTGCGATCAGCGCCTGCAAATCCTGTAAGCCGGAGGCCGCATCCATGGTAATCACGCCATCCACCACTTTGCCGGTCAGCAGACTCAGATAGGCGGCTTCACGCTGAAGCTGCGAGGCCGAATTACAGAGCAGGATATGATAGCCATGCAGTTCCGCTTCGGCCTCGATGCCCTGAACCACGCGGGAACAGAAGGGGTTAGTGATATCCGAGATCAGCACCAGCAGCATGTTGCTTTGCGCCGTACGCAGCTGACGCGCCAGCAGATTGGGCTGATAGTCGCAGGCAGAGATTGCCGCCAGAACTTTCTCACGCGTATCGGGCTTTACGCCGGGATGCGCGTTGAGAACGCGCGATACCGTGGCTTTGGAGACGCCAGCCAGCTGAGCGACTTTCTCGATCGACATCGAATACAGAGACCTTAACAGGCAAAAACTGGGAACGCATATCAATAGCACAGGGACAATGTGAGCGCCTGACATTTTTGCTTACTTTAGCTATTTTCAGTATTTGTGATTTTTAACTTAGCTTTGCAGATAGTGATCTAAGAACTTATTTCTATTAGGGATAATTTTTAATTCCTTTATGAAACTATAGCGGCCATAGACACTGCCTCCACGATAAAAACGGTGGGGTAATGATCATGGCAGCAACACGTTTAACTTTTTTAGCCGCAGCGCTGGCGCTGCTGGCGTTTCAGGCTGATGCGGTCAATGTCACCGTGGCGTACCAGACCTCAGCCGAACCCGCGAAAGTGGCCCAGGCCGACAACAGTTTTGCAAAAGAGAGCGGGGCCAGCGTTGACTGGCGAAAGTTTGACAGCGGCGCAGGGGTATTACGCGCACTCGCGTCCGGCGACGTGCAGATTGGCAACATCGGTTCCAGTCCGTTAGCGGTCGCAGCAGCGCAGAAATTGCCAATTGAAGCGTTCTTACTCGCCTCTCAGCTGGGCAACTCTGAAGCGCTGGTGGTAAAAAAGAACATTACCTCCCCCAACGATCTCATCGGCAAACGCATCGCGGTGCCATTCATCTCAACTACCCACTACAGCCTGCTGGCTGCACTGAAACACTGGGGCATCAAGCCGTCGCAGGTTCAGCTGGTAAACCTGCAGCCGCCAGCAATTATCGCGGCCTGGCAGCGTGGCGATATTGATGGTGCCTATGTCTGGGCTCCTGCAGTCAATGAGCTGGAGAAAGAGGGCAAGGTGTTAACCGACTCTGCGGAAGTGGGGAGCTGGGGTTCACCGACGCTGGATGTCTGGGTAGTCCGCAAAGATTTTGCCGAACAGCACCCGGAGATCGTGACCGCCTTTGCCCGCAGCGCGATTGATGCGCAGCAGGCCTATCTTAACAGTCCCGACAGCTGGCTGAAGCAGCCCGATAACCTCAGCAAACTCTCACGCCTGAGCGGGGTGCCGGAAGCGCAGGTGCCGGGTCTGGTCAAGGGTAATACCTACCTGACGGCGCAGCAGCAGGTTGAGCAGCTGGGCAAGCCGGTCAATAAGGCGATCGTCGATACCGCGCAGTTCCTGAAAGCGCAGGGCCGGGTGCCGCAGGCAGATAATGACTACAGCAGTTACGTGACCTCCCGTTTCGTCGAACCATTAGTTAGACCGTAAGGAGGCACTATGCTGCGCATCGCTCACCTTAATGCCCGTTATGCCGGACAGCCTGTGTTGCAGGATATCAATCTGCAACTGGATAGCCAGGAGCTGCTGGTCGTGCTCGGTCCCTCCGGCTGCGGAAAAACCACGCTGCTTAATCTGGTGGCCGGATTCCTGCCGGTGGAGTCGGGCAGCATCACGCTGGATAACCAGCCAGTGACCGGGCCAGGCGCGGAGCGCGGCGTGGTGTTTCAGCATGAAGGATTACTGCCGTGGCGCAACGTGCTGGATAACGTTTCCTTTGGGCTGCAGCTGGCGGGGATGCCGCGCCAGGCACGTGAGGGCATAGCACGGAAACTCATCAGGCAGGTCGGGCTGGAAGGGGCGGAAAAGCGCGCCATCTGGCAGTTGTCCGGCGGTCAGCGTCAACGGGTAGGTATTGCCCGCGCGCTGGCCACCGATCCGCAACTGCTGCTGCTGGATGAGCCGTTTGGCGCACTGGATGCTTTTACCCGTGAGCAGATGCAGACGCTGCTGCTGACGCTATGGCGCGACAGTGGTAAACAGATTCTGCTGATTACACACGATATCGAAGAGGCGATTTTCCTCGCCAGTGAACTGATTCTGCTGTCGCCAGGACCGGGCCGCATCGTGGAGCGGCTGCGGCCCGAATTTGGCCGCCGTTTTGCTGAGGGAGAGTCGTGCCGCAGCATCAAATCCGATCCGCAGTTTATCGTCCAGCGCGAATATGTGCTGAGCCGGGTGTTTGATCAGCGGGAGGCGTTTGCATGAGCGCGTTAATCCACGATAAGTCTCTGCCGGTGCGCCGCAGGCTGCGCTGGCCATTTTCAACCGCCTTTACACTGAGCGTGCTAAGCCTGTCTCTCCTGTTACTGCTCTGGTGGGGCGTCACCGCGCTGGGCCTGATTGCTCCGCTGTTCCTGCCGTCGCCGCAGCAGGTGTTCAGCAAGCTGCTGGTGATTGCCAGCGCACAGGGCTTTATGGATGCCACGCTCTGGCAGCATCTGGCCGCCAGCCTGACGCGGATGCTGATTGCACTGACGGCTGCTGCCGCTATCGGTATTCCGGTGGGGATTCTGATGGGCCTTAGCCCGGTCGCTCGCGGGCTGCTCGATCCGCTGATTGAGCTTTATCGTCCGATTCCGCCACTCGCCTATCTGCCGCTGATGGTGATCTGGTTCGGCATTGGTGAGACCTCGAAAATCCTGCTGATCTATCTGGCGATCTTCGCGCCCGTTACTCTCTCAACCCTGGCCGGGGTGCGTAACACGCAGCAGGTACGTATTCGCGCGGCTCGTTCGCTGGGGGCTAACCGCTGGCAGCTGCTGCGCTGGGTGATCCTGCCAGGCGCGCTGCCAGAGATTCTGACCGGTCTGCGCATTGGTCTGGGAGTGGGCTGGTCAACGCTGGTGGCAGCGGAGTTGATTGCCGCCACGCGCGGCCTCGGTTTTATGGTGCAGTCAGCGGGTGAGTTCCTCGCCACCGATGTGGTGCTCGCGGGTATAGCGGTAATCGCCTTTATCGCTTTTAGCTTAGAACTTGGGCTCCGCGCGTTGCAGCGCCGTCTGACGCCCTGGAGTGGAGAACAGTCATGAATGAACGTCTCAGTTTTACCCCGCTTGGCCCCTATATCGGCGCACAGGTTTCAAATCTGGATGTCTCCCGGCCATTAAGTGATGCGCAGTTTGAACAGCTTTACCATGGCCTGCTGCGTCACCAGGTGCTGTTTCTGCGTGACCAGAAAATTACGCCGGAACAGCATCGCGCCCTGGCGATCCGCTTTGGCGACCTGCATATCCATCCGGTCTATCCCCACGCAGAAGGCGTTGAGGAGATAATCGTACTGGATACGCATCAGGATAATCCGCCGGATAACGACAACTGGCACACCGACGTTACCTTTATCGACACGCCACCGGCTATTGCTTTACTGGCCTCAAAAGTGTTGCCGGAGGCGGGCGGTGACACGCTCTGGACCAGCGGCATTGCAGCTTACGAGGCACTCTCAAAACCCTTTAAGCAGCTGCTGGCAGGCCTGAGTGCCGAGCATGATTTCAAAAAGTCGTTTCAGGAGTATAAGTACCGCAAAACCAGAGAGGAGCATCAGCGCTGGCAGCAGGCGGTGGCTAAGCATCCGCCGGTGCAGCATCCGGTGATCCGCACGCATCCGGTCAGCGGCAAAAAAGCGCTGTTTGTGAATGAGGGTTTTACCACGCGGATTGTGGAGTTAAGCGAGAAGGAGAGTGATGCGCTGTTGGGCTTCCTGTTTGCGCATGCCACCAAACCCGAGTTTCAGGTGCGCTGGCGCTGGCAGCCAGACGATCTGGCTATCTGGGATAATCGGGTCACGCAGCATTATGCTAATGCCGACTACTATCCTGCCCGGCGGATCATGCAGCGGGCGACGGTGCTGGGCGATAAACCGCGTTGAAAGAGACGCTCCCCGCGAGCGGGGAGCGTTTTTTATGAGGACATCATCTGTTCGAGCTGTTCCTGGGCTTCCAGCCACGCCATCTCAACCTCTTCCAGCGCAGATTTACTCTCGGCCTGACGCTGCAGCGCGGTGGTCAGGTCCGCTTTACGGCTCTGATCATAAATCGCACTGTCTGAGAGCTGCGCTTCGGCATCGGCCAGCTGGCTCTGCCATTTGCTCATCTGCTTTTCCAGCTTCTCGATCTCTTTGCGAAGTGGTTGCGTCTGGGTGCGCAGTTCGGCATCGCGGCGCTTCTGATCTTTACGCGCCTGGGCACTGTTGCCGTTATCCTGCTTCGGTGCAGCATCCTGTTGCGCCTGCTGTTTCTGCAGATCGCTCAGCCACTGCTGATAATCTTCGAGGTCGCCCTCAAACACATCCACTTTGCCATCGTGCACCAGATAGAGATCGTCGGTGGTGGCGCGCAGCAGGTGACGGTCGTGCGACACCACCACCAGCGCCCCTTCAAAGTCGATCAACGCTTCGGTCAGCGCCTGACGCATATCGAGATCCAGGTGGTTGGTGGGTTCATCAAGCAGCAGCAGGTTAGGGCGCTGCCAGACAATCAGCGCCAGCACCAGTCGCGCTTTCTCACCGCCGGAGAAGCGTTCGGTGTTTTCAGTGACTTTATCGCCACGGAAATCGAAGCCGCCCAGATAGTCGCGCAGCTGCTGTTCCAGCACGTTCGGCGCAATGCGCGCCAGATGCTGCAGCGGGGACTCGTCAGCACGCAGGTACTCCAGCTGATGCTGGGCGAAGTAGCCGAGCTTGATCCCTTTCGCCAGCCCCATCCTGCCGTCCATCGCTTCCAGCTCACCCGCCAGCAGCTTAATCAGGGTCGATTTACCGGCACCGTTACGTCCCAGCAGGCCGATGCGCGATCCCGGAACCAGGTTGAGCTTGATGGCGTCGAGAATGATACGGTCGCCATAGCCCGCGGTGACCTTCTCCATCTTCAGAATCGGGTTGGGCAGATTCTCCGGCTTGCGGAAGGTGAAGCTGAACGGGTTATCGACATGGGCCGGCGCAATCATCTCCATCCGCTCCAGCATCTTGATGCGGCTCTGCGCCTGCTTCGCTTTGGTGGCCTGGGCGCGGAAGCGATCAATGTAGCTGTGTAAGTGCGCCACTTTCTCCTGCTGACTTTCATACAGCGCCTGCTGCTGAGCCAGCTTGGCGACGCGCTGTCGCTCAAAGGAGCTGTAGTTGCCGGTGTATTCGAACATTGACTCCTGTTCGATATGAATAATTTTGTCGATGACCGGATCAAGGAAGTCCCGATCGTGCGAGATCAGGATCAGCGTGCCTTCATAACTCTTCAGCCAGCGCTCCAGCCAGATGACCGCATCGAGATCGAGGTGGTTGGTGGGTTCATCCAGCAACAGCAGGTCGGAGGGGCAAATCAGCGCCTGGGCCAGATTAAGGCGCATACGCCAGCCACCGGAGAAGTCGCTGACCGGACGCTGCAACTGTTCCTGACTGAAGCCCAGACCATGCAGCAGGCTGGAGGCGCGCGCATGGATGCTCCACGCCTGCACCGCATCCAGTTTGCCATGCAGCAGCGCAATGGCATTACCATCGTCGCGCAGATTGGCGTCCGCCAGTTCTGCTTCAAGCTGGCGAAACTGACGATCGCCATCAATCACGTACTCCAGTGCAGCTTTATCCAGCGCGGGAGTTTCCTGATTCACCCAGGCCAGCGCCCAGTGAGCAGGAAAGGTGACGGTGCCGGCATCGCTGGTGATCTCACCTTTTAACAGCGACAGCAGCGTGGATTTACCACAGCCGTTTTTACCCACCAGCCCGACCTTCTGACCGGGATTAATGGTGGCGGTGGCGTTGTCGAGCAGGACGCGGATGCCGCGACGAATTTGTAAGGCAGAGAAGACAATCATGTAAGCGCCGTATCGTCAGAATATGTTAATTTACTGGCAACATAATGAGATTTTGCTGCGTCGTGCATGGTAGCCGAAAACCGCACCAATGACGACGCTTTGGAGGGAAAGGATGTCGCAGCCACCCCGCGTGTTACTGCTTTTTGCTCATCCGGAATTACAGGATTCCGTCGCTAACCGGATTTTGTTGCAGTCGGCGCAGGCACTGGAACACGTCACCGTGCACGATTTGTACGCCACCTATCCGGATTTTTTTATCGATATTCATCATGAACAGCAGCTACTGCGTGAACATGATGTCATCATTTTTCAGCATCCGCTCTATACCTATAGCTGTCCGGCCTTGCTGAAAGAGTGGCTGGATCGGGTGCTGTCGCGCGGTTTTGCCAATGGCGTGGATGGCAATGCGCTGGAAGGCAAGTACTGGCGCAGCGTTGTGACGACCGGGGAGCCGGAGAGCGCCTTTAAACAGCAGGGGCTGAACCGCTATTCACTCAATGACATTATGCGGCCTTTTGAGCTGACTGCGCAGATGTGCCGCATGCACTGGATGCCGCCGATGATCGTCTACTGGGCGCGTCGGCAGAGTCCTGAACTGATGAAAAATTATGCCCGCGCCTATGGCGAGTGGCTGGCAGCACCGCTGCCGAATGGAGGGGTATAGATGGAAGGGCAAACGCTGCTGACCGCCGGGGTGATTTATCTGGTCGCGGCGGTATTGATTGTACCGGTGGCAGCTCGCCTCGGTATTGGTGCAGTTCTGGGCTATCTGGTGGCGGGTATCGCCATCGGCCCCTGGGGATTAGGCTTTATCAGCGACGTCGATGAGATTCTCCACTTCTCTGAGCTTGGCGTGGTTTTCCTGATGTTTATTATCGGGCTGGAGCTGAACCCGGCAAAGCTGTGGGCGCTGCGCCGCTCCATTTTTGGCGTCGGCGCAGCGCAGGTGATCTTCTCAGCAGCCATTCTGGGCGGCTTATTATGGCTGACCGACTTTAGCTGGCAGGCGGCAATCATCGGCGGGATTGGTCTGGCGATGTCTTCGACCGCCATGGCGCTGCAGCTGATGATGGATAAAGGTATGAACCGCAGCGAAGCGGGGCAGCTGGGCTTTTCGGTGCTGCTGTTTCAGGATATCGCGGTGATCCCGGCCCTGGCGCTGATCCCGCTGCTGGCCGGAACCGACAGCGGCCATATCGACTGGATGAAGGTCGGCATGAAAGTGCTGGCGTTTGCCGGGATGCTGGTGGGTGGGCGTTATCTGCTGCGGCCTATCTTCCGCTATATCGCCGCATCAGGTGTCCGTGAGGTCTTTACCGCGGCGTCGCTGCTGCTGGTGCTGGGTTCGGCGCTGTTTATGGATGCGCTGGGCCTGTCGATGGCGCTGGGCACCTTTATTGCCGGGATCCTGCTGGCAGAAAGTGAATACCGGCATGAGCTGGAAGTCGCTATCGACCCGTTTAAGGGGTTACTGCTGGGCCTGTTCTTTATTTCGGTGGGCATGGCGCTCAACCTCGGTGTGCTCTATACCCATATTGTGACCATCCTGCTGGGCGTGGTGACGCTGGTGGCGGTGAAAACGCTGCTGCTCTATCTGCTGGCGCGCATTTATGGTCTGCGCAGTTCCGAGCGACAGCAGTTTGCTGGCGTACTGAGTCAGGGCGGCGAGTTCGCCTTTGTGCTTTTTTCAGCGGCCTCGTCGGCGAAACTCTTCTCAGGCGACCAGTTGCCGATGCTGCTGGTGACCGTGACGCTGTCGATGATGACCACGCCGCTGCTGATGAAGGGTATCGACCGACTGCTGGCTCGCCGCTTTAATGAGCCGGACGAAAATGCAGAGAAACACTTTGTCGAAGATGATCAGCCGCAGGTGATTGTGGTGGGCTTTGGTCGCTTTGGTCAGGTGATAGGCCGCCTGCTGATGGCGAACAACAAACGCATTACCGTGCTGGAGCGCGACATCAGTGTCGTGAGTCTGATGCGTAAATATGGCTATAAGGTCTATTACGGTGATGCCACAGAGCTGGAGCTACTGCGTGCCGCCGGTGCAGCCAGCGCGCAGTCGATTGTGATCACCTGTAATGAGCCGGAAGATGTGATGACTATCGTGCACCTGTGCCAGCAGCATTTTCCGCAGCTGCAGATTCAGGCGCGCGCCCGGGGCCGTGTGGAAGCGCATGAGCTGCTACAGGCAGGCGTTACACAGTTCTCGCGTGAGACATTCTCCAGTGCGCTGGAGCTGGGCCGTAAAACATTAATGTCGCTGGGGATGCATCCCCATCAGGCGCATCGCGCCCAGCAGCATTTCCGCCGGCTTGATATGCGGATGCTGCGCGAGCTGGTACCGACGCTCTCTGAAAGCGCGGCGCAGGCCTCACGCGTCCGTGAAGCCCGGCGTGAACTGGAAGATATCTTCCAGCGCGAAATGCAGCGCGAAAAGCGGCAGATCGACGGCTGGGACGATGATCAATAACCTTTTTAAACAGGCAGAAGCTCATGCGTAAACGTTTTATTGCTGGTGCGACATGCCCGCACTGCCAGGAGAAGGACACGCTGGCAATGTGGCGTGAAAACAATGTGGATGTGGTGGAGTGCGTCAAGTGTGGTCATCAGATGCGTGAGGCAGATAAGCAGGCGCGCGATCAGGTTCGCACTAACGAGCAGGTTATCGGCATTTTTCATCCTGAATAGTGGAATCGGGCAGCTTTTTTCACGCTTAAACTTACAGCGGGATTGAATTCCGTTACAATTGACGCCATTAAGGCTGAAGTCGCAAGAGAAAGTGAAACCCCTCTTGTACTCAACCCCGAACCTTTCTGGTTGGTGTTATTGCACGCAAGAATAGACCAATGAGACGGGATCTCAGCTCTCAACGGTTAGGAGATATCATGAAAGTAGCAAAAGACCTGGTGGTAAGCCTGGCCTATCAGGTACGTACAGAAGACGGCGTGTTAGTTGACGAGTCACCGGTGAGTGCACCGTTAGACTACCTGCACGGTCATGGTTCCCTGATTTCTGGTCTGGAAAATGCGCTGGAAAACCACGTTGCCGGCGACAAGTTTGACGTGCATATCCCGGCAAACGATGCTTACGGTCAATATGATGACAATCTGGTGCAGCGCGTACCTAAAGACGTCTTCATGGGCGTTGACGAACTGCAGGTTGGCATGCGCTTCCTGGCAGAGACCGATCAGGGTCCGGTACCGGTAGAAATCACCGAAGTGGAAGACGATCACGTCGTGGTTGATGGTAACCACATGCTGGCGGGTCAGAACCTGAACTTCAATGTTGAAGTGGTTGCTATCCGTGAAGCCACACCGGAAGAGCTGGCTCATGGCCACGTTCACGGTGCAGATGGCCATCATCATGACCACGATCACGGCCATGATCACGACCACGACCACGGTAAAGGCGGTTGTGGTACTGGCGGTTGCGGCTGCAGCCACTAAGTCTCACCAGACCTTTCAAGGCCACCTCCGGGTGGCCTTTCTTTTGGCTGATACTCTGATCCGGCCCGGCAGAACCAGGGCCAGATACCGCCCACCATCAGTAGTGTGGCGGAGGCGTCTCTTCAGACTGCGAGGCGACCATCGATGGCGCATTTGCTTTGAGCTTGTCGGTTAAAATGCGCATCTGCTCACGCATCTTGTTCATCTCCAGCTCGTGCTGAACCACCGCGCTGTTCAGCTGCTCAATGGTCATCTCCTGAAAGGCCAGTTTGCTCTCTAACGTCTCCAGACGCTGTTCCCACTCAGATTGTTGCATGACCTGTTCCTCTGTTAAGGTGCGACTCAGGGCGTGATTCTACGACCTGAATGCCAGGAATCACCTGTTTTTTTCACGCCCGGAGGCGTTGCGCTTGAAAAAAGGCAGCGCGGCATCATCTCTGATGAAACTTCCCGATGTTATAAAGGTCGGAGGTAGACCGGGTAATTACATTGTGGGAGTGTTCGACACTGCCACGTAAAGTTATAGTGTGGGCTCTGAAGTCCGCAATGTTTCCCGAGGTTAGACGCTTCGGTTTTGGAGAATGGATGAAATCACTGTTTAAAGTCACATTGTTAGCTACCACCATGGCTGTTGCACTGAATGCATCAATGGCAATGGCAGCAGACACCGCTGCGGCACCACAGGCTGCACCAGCCGCCGCGCCACAGTCCGCGCCTCAGGCACCTAAGAATGCGGCCTTCAAAGATGAAGACCAGCAGTCTGCCTATGCACTGGGTGCTTCACTGGGTCGCTACATGGACAACTCCCTGAAGGAACAGGAAAAACTGGGTATCAAACTGGATAAGCAGCAGCTGATTGCTGGTGTTCAGGATGCGTTTGGTGGCAAGAGCAAACTGTCTGACGAAGAGATTGAGCAGACATTGCAATCCTTTGAAGGCCGCGTGAAAGGCGCAGCCTCAGCGAAAATGGAAAAAGATGCGAAAGAGAACGCTGAAAAGGGCGACGCTTTCGCGACCAAATTTGCTAAAGAGAGCGGCGTGAAGAAAACCGAAAGCGGCCTGTTATATAAAGTTGAGAAAGAAGGTACCGGCGACGCACCTAAAGATAGCGATACTGTCGTGGTTAACTACAAAGGTACGCTGATCGACGGTAATGAATTCGACAACTCTTATACCCGTGGCGAGCCACTCTCATTCCGTCTGGACGGTGTGATCCCAGGCTGGACTGAAGGTCTGAAGCACGTGAAGAAAGGCGGCAAAATCAAGCTGGTGATCCCACCGAATCTGGCTTACGGTAAAAATGGCGTTCCGGGCATTCCGGCTAACTCCACCCTGGTCTTTGATGTTGAACTGCTTGATATCAAACCCGCGCCAAAAGCAGATGAAAAAGCACAGGCTCCTGCGCCTGCTGCTGCAGAAAAAGCGCAGTAATCTGTTGACCGCCGCCTCCGGGCGGCGGTTTCATTTTAGCTTCACGACAAACCTCTGGCATAAGCCGACGACATTTGCCAGACTAATGCCTGCCTAATTATCCCAATATTGAGTCTGCCCATAAGCCGCTGTGACAGGCTCCAGCCATTCAGGGTGATACTCTTCAATGTCTAATCCATTCAATCCGGGTGAACTGAGCGACTTCGATCTTCTGGAGCAGCGCCCGTTCGAAGAAACTGATTACGATATTCTGAAATCGTACGAGGCTGTCGTGGATGGCCTGGCGATGTTGATCGGCTCGCATTGTGAAATTGTCCTGCATTCGCTGGAAGACCTTAAGTGTTCGGCCGTGCGTATCGCCAATGGTGAACACACCGGCCGTAAGGTCGGTTCGCCGATTACCGATCTGGCCCTGCGTATGCTGCATGATATGCATGGCGCGGACAGTAATGTTTCACGTGCCTATTTCACACGTGCTAAAAGTGGCGTGCTGATGAAGTCGGTCACCATTGCGATTCGCAACCGTCAGCAGCGGGTCATTGGACTGCTCTGCATCAACATGAACCTGGATGTCCCTTTCTCACAGATCATGTCGACCTTTATGCCGCCAGAAATGCAGCAGGTTGACTCCAACGTCAACTTTGCCAGTTCGGTCGATGATCTGGTGATGCAGACGCTGGAGTTCACCATTGAAGAGGTCAGCGCTGATCGCAATGTGTCCAACAACGCCAAGAATCGCCAGATTGTGTTGAACCTGTATGAGAAGGGAATCTTCGATATCAAAGATGCCATCAACCAGGTGGCCGATCGGCTGAACATTTCGAAGCACACCGTCTATCTCTACATCCGCCAGTTTAAAAATGGCGACTTTCAGGGACAGGATCGGTAATGCGCTATACCCTGCTGGTCACCGGTCCGGCTTACGGTACGCAACAGGCGACCAGTGCATATCTGTTTGCCCGCGCACTGCTGGCGGCAGGCCATCAGCTTGACAGCGTTTTCTTTTATCGCGAAGGCGTGCTGAACGCTAACCAGCTGACGGCACCGGCCAGCGATGAGTTTGATCTGGTACGCGCGTGGCAGGCATTACATCAGGAGGAGGGTGTGGCACTGAACATCTGTGTAGCGGCTGCGCTACGGCGTGGCGTCAGCGATCAGCAGGAAGCGGCCCGACTCCAGCTGGCGGGCAGTAACCTGCAGCCGGGTTTTACACTGAGCGGGCTGGGTGCGCTGGCAGAAGCGGCGCTGAGCTGTGAACGTATGGTGCAGTTCTGATGAATCGTGTCGCATTTGTCTTTACCCGGGCACCGCACGGTAGCAGCGCAGGGCGCGAGGGGCTGGATGCTGCGCTGGCTACGGGCGCACTCAGTGAAGATATCGGCCTGTTTTTTATTGGTGATGGCGTGCTGCAGCTTAATCAGCACCAGCAGCCTGAGGCGATTAAGAGTCGTCACTATGCCGCGACCTTTGGCGTGCTGGCGCTGTATGACATTGAACAGTGCTATCTCTGCCGGACATCGCTGATAGCACGTGGATTAGCGATTGACGCTCACCGGTTGCTGAATGTTACGCTACTGGACGCGCCGGCGCTGCGGCAGACGCTGGCCAGCTACGATCGCATTCTGACTTTTTAAGAGACGTTAATGCTGCACACCTTAATACATTCACCGGCACACTGTGACCTCGAAACCCTGCTTTTAATCGCGGGTGAGGGTGATGACCTGCTGCTACTGCAGGATGGCGTGCTGGCTGCCTTAGCGGGCAGTCGCGTACTGATGCGGCTATCAGAATGTGAAGCCACGCTGTGGGTGCTTGCTGAGGATGTCCAGGCGCGCGGACTCACTGAACAAATTTCGACCAGCGTGCAGTCAATAGACTATACTGGCTTTGTCACGCTAACGAGCAGGCATCAGCAACAAATGGTCTGGTAATCGGCTAAAACCTGGTTATTTCTTGACACCCTTTTGACTCAGCCCTAAAATTCTGCCTCCTCGTAATTCTACGAGGCGATTTATTACGTGTTTACGAAGCAAAAGCAAATCCAGGAGCTATTTAATGGCAACAGTTAACCAGCTGGTTCGCAAACCACGCGTCCGCAAAGTTGCAAAGAGCAACGTGCCGGCGCTGGAAGCTTGCCCGCAAAAACGTGGCGTTTGTACTCGTGTGTACACCACCACTCCTAAGAAACCAAACTCTGCACTGCGTAAAGTCTGCCGTGTGCGTTTGACCAACGGTTTTGAAGTTACCTCCTACATCGGCGGTGAAGGTCATAACCTGCAGGAACACTCCGTGATCCTGATCCGTGGCGGTCGTGTAAAAGACCTGCCAGGTGTGCGTTACCACACCGTTCGTGGCGCGCTGGACTGCTCAGGTGTTAAAGACCGTAAGCAGGCTCGCTCCAAGTACGGCGTGAAGAAGCCAAAGGCTTAATGGTTCTCCGTTAAGTAAGGCCAAACGTTTTAAATTAAATGTCAAAATAAACTCATAGAGTTTTGGACAATCCTGAATTAACAACGGAGTATTTCCATGCCACGTCGTCGCGTCATTGGTCAGCGTAAAATTCTGCCAGATCCTAAGTTCGGATCAGAGCTGCTGGCCAAATTTGTAAATATCCTGATGGTAGATGGTAAAAAATCTACTGCAGAATCAATTGTTTATACCGCGCTTGAGACCCTGGCTCAGCGTTCAGGTAAAAACTCCCTGGAAGCCTTTGAAGTAGCACTGGAAAACGTGCGTCCGACTGTTGAAGTTAAGTCACGTCGCGTTGGTGGTTCTACTTATCAGGTACCAGTTGAAGTCCGTCCGGTTCGTCGTAATGCCCTGGCAATGCGCTGGATCGTAGATGCTGCTCGTAAACGTGGTGATAAATCAATGGCTCTTCGCCTGGCGAACGAACTTTCTGATGCTGCAGAGAACAAAGGTACTGCAGTGAAGAAACGTGAAGACGTTCACCGTATGGCTGAAGCCAACAAGGCGTTCGCACACTACCGCTGGTAACAGTCGCGTAGTTATTGTTAAACCAGCGGGCGCCCAAATGGCCAACCCGCTGGGGTTGACTAATTTTGAACGTCCGAAAAACCGAGGAATAAAATGGCTCGTAAAACACCCATTGCTCGCTACCGTAACATCGGTATCAGTGCGCACATCGACGCCGGTAAAACTACCACTACCGAACGTGTTCTGTTCTACACCGGTGTAAACCACAAAATCGGTGAAGTACATGACGGCGCAGCAACTATGGACTGGATGGAGCAGGAACAGGAACGTGGTATTACTATCACTTCCGCTGCGACCACCTGTTACTGGTCTGGTATGGCTAAGCAGTTTGAACCACACCACATCAACATCATCGACACCCCAGGACACGTTGACTTCACCATCGAAGTAGAACGTTCTATGCGTGTTCTTGATGGCGCGGTAATGGTTTACTGTGCAGTTGGTGGCGTTCAGCCACAGTCTGAGACCGTATGGCGTCAGGCTAACAAATACAAAGTTCCACGCATTGCGTTCGTCAACAAAATGGACCGCATGGGTGCAAACTTCCTGAAAGTTGTTAACCAGATGGAAGTTCGTCTGGGCGCAACTCCAGTTCCTCTGCAGCTGGCTATCGGCGCAGAAGAGAAATTCACCGGTGTTGTTGACCTGGTGAAAATGAAAGCCATCAACTGGAACGACGAAGACCAGGGTGTAACCTTCGTTTACGAAGATATCCCAGCTGATATGCAGGAACTGGCTGAAGAATGGCGTGCGAAGCTGGTTGAAGCCGCTGCTGAAGGCTCTGATGAGCTGATGGAGAAATTCTTCGGCGGTGAAGAACTGACTGAAGAAGAGATCAAAACATCTCTGCGTAAGCGTGTTCTGAACAACGAAATCATCCTGGTAACCTGTGGTTCTGCATTTAAGAACAAAGGTGTTCAGGCGATGCTGGATGCAGTTGTTGAATATCTGCCAGCACCAACTGACGTTACCGCGATCAACGGTATGCTGGACGACGGTAAAGACACGCCGGCTGTTCGTCACTCAGACGACAACGAGCCGTTTGCTGCACTGGCGTTCAAAATTGCTACCGACCCGTTTGTGGGTAACCTGACCTTCTTCCGCGTTTACTCTGGTGTTGTTAACACAGGTGACACCGTGTTCAACCCGGTTAAGTCAAACCGTGAGCGTCTGGGCCGTATCGTTCAGATGCACGCTAACAAGCGTGAAGAAATCAAAGAAGTCCGTGCGGGTGATATCGCCGCTGCGATCGGCCTGAAAGATGTGACCACTGGTGATACCCTGTGTGACCCAGAGAACGTCATCATCCTTGAGCGCATGGAGTTCCCGGAGCCGGTAATCTCTATCGCCGTTGAACCAAAAACCAAAGCTGACCAGGAAAAAATGGGTCTGGCTCTGGGCCGTCTGGCGAAAGAAGACCCATCATTCCGCGTATGGACTGATGAAGAATCTAACCAGACCATCATCGCCGGTATGGGTGAATTGCACCTCGACATCATCGTTGACCGTATGAAGCGTGAATTCAACGTTGAAGCAAACGTGGGTAAACCACAGGTTGCTTACCGTGAAGCGATTCGCAACAAAGTTACCGATGTTGAAGGTAAACACGCCAAGCAGTCTGGTGGTCGTGGTCAGTATGGTCATGTTGTTATCGACATGTACCCACTGGAGCCAGGTTCGAACCCGAAAGGTTACGAATTTATCAACGACATCAAAGGTGGTGTGATTCCTGGCGAATACATCCCTGCGGTTGACAAAGGTATCCAGGAGCAGCTGAAATCAGGCCCTCTGGCTGGTTATCCGGTTGTGGATCTGGGCGTGCGTCTGCACTTCGGTTCTTACCATGATGTCGACTCCTCAGAACTGGCGTTTAAACTGGCCGCGTCTATTGCCTTCAAACAAGGCTTTAAACAAGCGACACCTGTTCTGCTTGAGCCTATCATGAAGGTTGAAGTTGAAACGCCAGAAGAGAACACGGGTGATGTCATCGGTGACCTTAGCCGTCGTCGTGGTATGCTTAAAGGGCAGGAATCTAACGCTACTGGCGTTCAGATTCACGCTGAAGTTCCGCTGTCTGAAATGTTCGGATACGCAACTCAGCTGCGTTCTCTGACCAAAGGTCGTGCTTCTTACTCCATGGAGTTCCTGAAGTATGACGATGCGCCGAACAACGTAGCGCAGGCCGTTATTGAAGCTCGTAGCAAATAAGCTACGGTTTAAATTTGAACTGATGCCTTCACCCAGATGGTGAAGGCACAACGTAAGGAATTATCGCCATGGCGAAAGAGCAATTTCAGCGTAACAAACTGCACGTAAACGTGGGCACCATCGGTCACGTCGACCACGGTAAAACCACTCTGACTGCAGCTATCACTACCGTACTGTCTAAAACTTACGGCGGTCAGGCTCGTGCATTCGATCAGATCGATAACGCACCAGAAGAGAAAGCTCGTGGTATCACCATCAACACTTCACACGTTGAATATGAAACCCCGACTCGTCACTATGCACACGTTGACTGCCCAGGCCACGCCGACTATGTGAAAAACATGATCACCGGTGCTGCGCAGATGGACGGCGCGATCCTGGTTGTTGCTGCAACTGATGGCCCAATGCCACAGACCCGTGAGCACATCCTGCTGGGTCGTCAGGTTGGCGTTCCTTACATCATCGTGTTCCTGAACAAGTGCGACATGGTTGATGATGAAGAGCTGCTGGAACTGGTTGAGATGGAAGTGC